>JALWSA010000022.1 GCA_026993805.1 Thermotogaceae bacterium
GTGCGGGCGCTTTTGGATAGCGGGGTTCGAGTCTTTTATGTGACGCACATGTATGAGTTCTCGAAGAAGTATTTGAAAGACGAAAGAGCGATGTTTTTGAAGGCAGAGAGAAGGGAGGATGGAGCAAGAACATTCAAGATAAAAGAGGGGATGCCTCAAGCGACGAGTTTTGCACGGGATCTATATGAAAAAGTGTTTGAAATTGGCAATATCATGCGCTTTTCAGATTTTTCCGGGTGTAAAAAACTGTGATAAAATTCACCCGCAGCCTTCTTTTCGGGAGGGATCTGCAATGAAGATCGTCGTTACGAGGAAACTTCCCGGAAAAGCTTTAAACACTCTTTTTGAAAAATACGATGTTTATCTCTGGGAAAAAGATGTTTCCATACCGAAGGAAGTTCTTATGAAGGAAATCGAAGCTGCATCGGGCCTTCTCTGCCTCCTTAACGACAGGATAGACAGGGAGGTTATAGATGCTGGCAAGAACTTGAAGGTTATAAGCAATTACGCTGCCGGTTTTGACAACATAGATGTGGAGCATGCTACGGAAAGGGGAATAGCTGTTACGAATGTTCCAGGGGTTTTGACTGAGACCACCGCTGATCTGGCTTTTGCTCTGATGCTCGCTGCGGCAAGAAGGATCGTTGAAGGGGTAAAGGTGGCAAGGGAAGGAAGTTGGAACGGATGGGCACCAGAACTTTTACTGGGAATGGATGTTTGCTGCAAAACTCTGGGAATAATTGGGCTTGGAAGGATAGGGAGCGCTGTTGCAAGGAGAGCGGAAGGTTTTTCAATGAAGGTTCTTTACTACTCAAGAAAGAGGAAGCCAGATCTTGAAAGAGAGATTGGTGTTGAGTACAGAGATTTGCACGATCTTTTGAAAGAGTCCGATTTTGTGGTGATAACCGCTTCACTGACGCCCGAAAGCGAAGGGATGATAGGAGAAAATGAGCTCAGAATGATGAAGCCGAGTGCGATTCTGGTGAACGTTGGAAGGGGAAAGATAGTCAAGACAGATGCACTTGTGAAGGCTTTGAAAGAGAAATGGATATGGGCGGCAGCACTCGATGTGACGGATCCAGAACCGCTTTCCAAGGGCCATCCACTACTTGAGATGGAAAACGCTTTGGTGGTGCCGCACATAGGAAGCGCGAGTTTCCAGACAAGAGAGAAGATGGCAGAAATTGCAGTTAAAAACCTCATAGATGTTCTTGAAGGAAGGAAGCCCCAGTATATAGTCAATCCTGAAGTTTTGGGAGATATCGGGGGGTGATTTGATGGAGTGCGTGAACAGAGAGAAGAACCTTGAAAAGTGCAACTGCACATATCCGGGATGTCCAAGAAAGGGAATATGCTGTGAGTGCCTTGCCTATCACGGGTCAAGAGGAGAACTTCCTGCCTGCTATTTCACACCTGAGCAGGAGAGAACATGGGACAGGTCGGTGGAGTATTACATGAAATGCAGGAATGGCAGGTGACTTTTCAGTAAGCTGCCAGGCTCTTTAAGAGTTCGGAAGGTGAGAACTTTTCCGCTACTTCAAGGTAGGCGGTTATTTCCTTTTCTGTCATGTTGGCTATTTTGTACTGAAGGTACGCGTTTTTTATGCTCTCGAATTCAAACGAAACCCCAATACTTTTGAGAAGGTTTTTCAGAAATTTCTCTTTTTCTCTTAGGGCTTTTACATCCTCCATCCTTTTGCCCTTTATGGCTGTTCCGGGTTTTGGTATCAATGGATTAAGGCTTGCCTTGACCTTGTACCCCATTTTCTTTGCCATCTCACAGAGATCTGCGATTGCGCGAAGATCGTTTTCATCTTCTCCGGGAACGCCGTATATGAAGTACATCTTGATCCTGTCAAAACCAGCTTTTCTCCCAATTTTAAGGGAACTTTCGACGTGCTCTTCGCTAATGTCTTTTTTGAGAATGTCCCTTATTTTCTGGGAGCCGGCTTCCGGTGCCACAGTAAAAGTCTTCTGACCAGATTTTTTGAGAAGCTTCAGAAGATCGAGCGTGAGTCCGTCCATTCTCATTGAAGAGACGGAAAAGTGCCTGCCTTCAAGTAGTTTCAGTAGATCTTCGAGCCAAGGGTAGTCCGTTACGGTCGCACTTATGAGTCCCAATGGAACGTCCTCCGGGATTTTTTCAAGGACTCTTTTCAAGGTTTCTATCCTGAGAAATCTGGCCGGTTTTTGAAGGTGGCCTATCATGCAGAAAGAGCACCTTCTTATGCATCCCCTTCCTATCTCTATCAGTAGTTTTTCCTTGAATTCCCCCTCTGGTGAAAGAATTGTGCCGACCGGTGGCCGGAGATTTATATCAAACTTCGCGACTTTGCAGTTTTCTTTCAGTTGGGGAACCATAAGGGAGGGGATTTCTTCTGCTGGCACAAGACCCTTTAAAAAGAGCACGAGCTCTTTTGCGTGAGTTTCAAGGTCGCCGCAATAGATGTAATCCGCAATGGGTTTGAAGATCTCGGGGTTGAAGTATGTTATGGGACCTCCTATCAGAATCTTGGGATGATTTTCACCTCTTTCATCTCTTTTTACAGGGACAGATTTTATCTCCAATATCTTTAAGAGGTTGAGAACATCGGGCTCGAACTGGACAATGAAGGCCCAGATTCTGAACTCGTCAAGAGGTCTGAGATTTTCAAGGGAGTAGAACTTTTTGAATGAAGGTTCGTAGAAGAAGCGCTCTACACCGAGACCGTTTTCCCAGAAAATGTCTCTTACGAGAGAAAAAGAAAGGGAGGAGGCGGCAACCCTATACGTGTTGGGAAATATGAGCGCGATGTCCGTTCCCTTTGTCTCTAAGAACCTTACTTCGGACTCCGAGAATCTCTTTACTCTTGAGAATTCCCGGAAGTCCTCAGACCTTCGCGGTCTTCTCAACCGCCAACCTCCTGATCCAAGCCTTGGAAACTATCCTTCTCACTATCTCGGCTTCGAATGTCTTTTCTCCGTCTTCATCGACGATTTCCGCTTTTATGAGTATGTTTTTGTCGGTGTGGTTGGCGACGAAGAGTCTGACTCTGACCTGCTGACCTATCCTGACGGGTGATATATACCTTGCATTCGAAGAGACGACAACACTCGTCTCATCTGGAGAAGTCGGAACCAATTTGTAAGATAGCGAGTGTATGAGATCCAAGAGAGATGATGTGGAGACAAGGTTAAGATCATGGAGCTCTCTGTCTTCGTCCCAGACCATGCCTGGATCGTTAAGAGTCACTTCGTATGTCCGCTCCAGCCCGCTCATTTTCTTCCACCTCCCCCAGCTCTTCTTCCAATAGAGCCCTGAGTTCGTCCCCCTCTATCGTCTCTTTTTCGAGTAACTTTTCCGCTATTATATCAAGCTGGCTTCTGTGCGTCTTGAGAATCTCTTTCGCGCGCTCATAGCACTCAGTGACGATCTTTCTAACCTCTTCGTCTATCTCACTTGCCACCTCTTCTGAGAAGTTCCTCAGCCTCGTGAGATCCTTTCCAAGGAATACTTCCCTCTCCGTCTTTCCCCATGAAAGTGGTCCAAGCCTGTCGCTCATTCCCAGTTCGCATACCATCGTTCTTGCCATTTCAGTGGCTCTTTCGATATCGTTTGCTGCACCGGAGGTTATATCGCCGAAAACGATCTCTTCCGCCGCCCTGCCACCCAAAAGGGCAGTGATCTTGTCAAGCATTTCCTGCTTAGATATGAGATATTTGTCCTCATGTGGGAGCTGGAGAGTATATCCGAGAGCTTTGTATCCCCTTGGAATTATCGATATTCTGTGTACGGGATCTGCATTTGGAAGGAGCGTAGAGACTATCGCATGCCCGACTTCGTGATAAGCTATTATTCTCTTTTCCCTTGCGCTTATTATCCTGCTCTTTCTCGCTGGTCCTGCTATGACCCTGTCTATGGCTTCTTCGAAGTCCTCCATTTTGATGACAACCCTACCGGCTCTCGCTGCCAATAGGGCGGCTTCATTCACGAGATTCTCGAGGTCTGCTCCAACGAATCCTGTGGTTCTCTTCGCGAGTATCTTCACATCCACGTCCTTGTCTATGGGCTTTCCCCTCATGTGAATCTTGAGAATCTCTTCTCTGCCCTTTATATCCGGGGGATCGACCACGACTTTCTTATCGAACCTTCCCGGACGGAGCAACGCCGGATCTAAAATGTCGGGTCTGTTCGTTGCTGCCATAACTATGATTCCTTCCTTCGAATCGAAACCGTCCATTTCGACTAAGAGCTGGTTGAGAGTCTGTTCCCTTTCATCGTGTCCACCGCCAAGCCCCGCACCCCTGTGTCTTCCAACGGCGTCTATTTCGTCTATGAAGACTATACAAGGCGCGTTGGCCTTTGCCTGGTTGAATAGGTCTCTAACCCTCGCAGCCCCAACGCCGACGAAGAGCTCGACGAAATCGGAACCAGAGATGTGAAAGAATGGTACATTGGCTTCACCTGCAACGGCCCTTGCAAGGAGAGTTTTTCCCGTACCGGGTGGTCCTACCAGAAGAATTCCCTTTGGCATCCTTGCACCGATTCGATTGTATTTCGAGGGATCTTTCAGAAAGTCCACGACTTCTTTTAACTCTTCAACGGCTTCATCGACTCCCGCCACATCTCTAAATGTCACCTTTTTATCACCTGGTTTGAACATCCTTGCTCTGCTCCTTGTAAACATCATCGCGTTGTTTCCCCTACCCGCTATGGCACGCATGAGGAATATCCAGACAATTATTATTAGAAAGGTGGGAATTAGAGTTCCCAGAAGGTTTACCCAGAAGGATCCCCCGACGCTCTTTTCTCCTTCCACTCTTACACCCTTTTGAGCGAGTTTGCTTATGAGCTCGTTGTCTTTTTCAAGCCAAGGAGCGTAGGTTTCGTATACCCTGTTGTCTCCTTTGAGCGTGAATCTAACCGTTCCATCGTCCTTTATCGTTATCGAAGAGAGTTTGTCCGACTCTATGTAGTTCAGAAATTTGGTGTAATCCACACGAGCAACGGCGGGAGCCTCGTTGTACATGAGTCTCCCAAGCCAAAAGAGGGATAGTATTATCAGCACCATGAATATCAGACTCGGTATGTTTACACGGTTCAAAATCTTTTACCTCCTTTCAAAGGACTCCTCTCCACCTTTATATATATATCGTCTCCTTCAAAATGTTTGTCATGCCACATATCTGCAATCCAAACAACCCTTCTTCCCAGCGCTACGAGTGGAATTTCGTCTCTTAAAAACGCTGGGATTTTCCTTTCGATGAAAAAATCTTTAAGCTTTTTCTTGCCGATTCTATCACCTTTCCTTCTATTTCTTATAATCAGATTTCTCTCGTATTTCAATCCCACGCCGCCTTCTATTTTATCCCCACTCACCTTTATGTTGAAGTCCGCCAGCTCATAGCTTCCTTCTTTTAGCTCGAGCTCGTATTCTTCTTCGAAAGGTTTCCCCACGAAAACCCAATCGAAAGATTTCCACAGGGTCACGTCCTTCCAAACGCTCACCCTTTCGGATGGTTTTGAAGAGGAAGTCACTGCTTTTATCTTTTCCCATTCTGGCAGCTTTCCTGAGATTCTTTGGCAGGCATGTCTTATGAGCTCAGAGAGGACATAAGAATCTTGCGGCATCTCTATCATAAAGCCGCTGCGAAGATGCATGCTTCTTTTTTCAAACTCCTCTCCCACGAGTTTCTCGATGAACTCCCTCTGCGATTTTGCTATCTCGAAGAATCTGAAAATGGCCGTTTCGACTTCTGGATTCAGTTTCTTAAGAAGAGGTAGTATCTCATGTCTTATGTAATTTCTGGGATATTTCACATCGAGGTTTGTCTCATCGAGTACGAAGGGGACTCCATTCTCTTTTGCGTAAAGCTCTATCTCTTCTCTTTTGAAGGGGAGCAAAGGTCTTATGATATCTCCGTCCTTTGGTTTCATAGGAACAAGGCCGTGGGGACCGGAACCTCGCGCGAGCCTGTAAAGGATCGTTTCAAGCAGGTCCGTTGCGTGATGGGCTACAGCTATCTTATCAGCCCCGATCTCGTTTTTGACCTTCCTTAAGAAAGAATATCTCACCCTTCTTGCGGCTTCTTCCAGAGATTCTCCTCTATCTCTCTTAACTTCTATCCTTTTTGCCGCTAAAGGGATTCTCCATTTTTTGCAGATTTCTTTCACGAAATTAGCATCTCTTCTGGAAGTCTCTCTCAAGCCGTGGTCCAAATGCGCTGCGAACATTTCCACGTCGAGCTCTCTCTTTCCTTTCA
>JALWSA010000023.1 GCA_026993805.1 Thermotogaceae bacterium
ATGATATCGACATCACCCGGTTGCACCTCAAGCCAAATAACCCCAAATTCATCCCCACCAATCCTCCCTGCAACATCGCTTTCTCTTATGCTTTTCTTCAAATAATCAGCAAAGGTCTTTATATAGGCATCCCCCGCACTGTGACCGTAAGTATCGTTTACCCGCTTGAGCCCATCTAAATCTATGACAGAAACGGCAAAAGGCTTGCTGCTCGGATACCTCTTCAACCTGCTACATTCTTCTGAAAGTCTGTTCATGAAATACATCCTGTTTCTCAAATGCGTCAAGTAATCTGTCGTGGCAAGGAAATTCAGCTTATAGATCTTGTGGACATGATCTGCCAAAAGATTGTACTCAATAGCCAAGGATTCACCTGCAAAAGACTCCACTTTGTTTATCTCACCTTTTAAGTAGACCTCCACAAAGAGTTTGAGCTCTCCCTCAACTCTAACGGGAATCCACAGCTTCGTTATGCCATCCTCGAGTGACCACATAGCTGTGCTCGCATAATCACCTAAAACTGTATTTATCACCTCCTCATCGAGCAGCTCTTTAATCCTACACGCTCCTTCCTCAATGCAACTCGTGATCACCCTTTCCAGCTTGCCGCTTACTATGCGATAGTAAACAACCCCCATGTATTTAGCTGGAAACATTGTGGGTAAAAAGTCCTCGAATCCTCTTATTACGGAAAGATAAAGCTCATTCTCTGGGACCTCTCTCTCAAGTGTAAAACTCGTGGCAAGCAAAAGCCCGTTGTGAACGCTTTCGAATCTGAACATCAGTTCTTTTATGGCTGTTGCGATCTTTGAAAATTCCCTGTACTCCGATTCGAAATTCTCAAGGTCACCCGTCTCTATGACATTGACGAGCTTTTCAATAGGACTAGTAACGGCAGCTGCGAGAATTTTAGATATGATCACACTCACGGCCACGAAGACGAAAACAGCCGCCACAATCATTGGCAGTGCTCCAGCAAGAGCGTCCAGAACTACTCCCGCCATGTCATAACGCGAATAGAAGTAAAGATCGTGTGGACCTCTGAAAACGACATCTACATACTTTCCAGAAAATTTCTTACCCTCGACGGCTGTGATCTCTTCCTCTTTCGTGGGCTTTTCTCCTTCCCAAAACACCACTCTCCCCTCAGGATCTATGATAGAGAAAAACACAGGGGATGGTCGAAGAAACCTCGTCAGATACGCGAAATTAAGAGCCAAATACCCTTCCAGATCACCGCCGCCCGCATATACCACAGGATAAACCTTGCCACCGTATTCGAAAAAGAAAAAACTTTTCTTGAGACGATGTGAAAGCAAGAGCTGGGCCGTTTCTTCATTAAGATCGGTCCACAAAACGGCACCATCCTTCAAAAACAATCCCCACTGATAATCCGGATCTTCCTTCAAAATGCTGATCTCTCCACTTTTGAGTGCCGAGCTCAAAACCTCGCGAGCTTCGTTTATCTTTACAGATGCCATTCGCGATAGGGAGCCCATGGAAGTTTGAACCGCGTTTAAAAAGCTCCTAATCCGTATAATTTCGATGTGGAAGACGAATAAAACGATGAAAACTATCATCACAAACACGAGCCATTTTAAAACTTCACTGAAAACCTTCTCATTAAAACTCTTCATTTTCCTCCATCTCCCACGCTATGCCAGTCTCACATGGCGGAATGCACGAGCAAGAAATAGCGGTGAGTGTAGAAAAGCTTCCTCATTTTTAGATTATACTATACAGGTTGGGGGCGATAAGAATGAGGGAAAGAATAGAAGAGGTTAAAAAAAGAATCGAAGAGGCAGCTAAGAGGGCTGGGAGAAATCCCGAAGATATAACGCTTGTTGCAGTTTCAAAAAATTTTCCGGCGGAAGCCGTCAGGCAAGCATACGAGCTTGGCTTGAGAAGCTTTGGTGAAAACCGCGCCCAAGAGCTTCGGGAAAAGTACGAGAAGCTAAAAGACCTTGACATAACATGGCACTTCATAGGAAGGATTCAGACGAACAAGATAAAGTATTTCGTCCCGATCGTGGATTATGTTCACTCAGTTTGGAGAGAGAAAGAGCTTTTAGAGATAGAGAAGAGGGCATCGAACATTGACAAAGTGATAAAGGTTTTCATAGAAGTCAATGTCTCCGGCGAAGAGACAAAAGCCGGCGTGAGGCCAGAGCATATTAGAGACCTTTTGATGCTCGCAAAAGATCTAAAGCACATAAAAGTCATCGGGCTGATGACCATGGCACCTTATGTAGAAGATCCCGAATCCGTTCGCTGGATATTCTTCAAGCTTCGCGAGATAGAAGAAGACCTGAGGGAAGATTTCCCGGAGCTCACAGAGCTTTCTATGGGGATGAGTAACGATTTTGAAGTTGCCATAGAAGAAGGCGCTACTTTCGTCAGAATAGGCACCGCAATATTCGGCAAGAGGGAGTGAATATGGAAGAGTACATCTTCGTAAAGGGCGCGAGAGTCCACAACTTAAAGAGCATAGATGTGAAGATTCCAAAGAGAAGCATAACAGTAATAACAGGGCTTTCAGGCTCTGGAAAGTCTTCTTTGGCCGTCGACACTATACACGCCGAAGGTCAGCGCCGCTATCTCGAATCTCTCTCAACATACGCCCGACAGTTTTTGGGCGAACTCAAAAAGCCCGAAGTGGATTACATAGAAGGCCTTTCCCCGGCCATCGCGATAGACCAGAGAAGCGTCTCTCACAACCCCAGATCGACCGTCGGGACGGTGACTGAAATTTACGACTATCTCAGAATCCTTTACTCCAAAATAGGAGTTCCGCACTGCCCTATATGCGGCCGGCCCCTGCAGAAGATGAGCGTGGATGAGATCGTGTCCGATATAATGGAAAAACTCGATGGAAAGAGAATTTATATACTCTCTCCGATATACAGGGAAAAGAAGGGGACATTCAAAAAAGAGCTCGAGCAGCTTGCAAAGCGTGGTTTCTTGAGGGTTGAAATCGATGGTAAGGTTATGCGCATAGAAGAAGGGCCGCCCCTTGACAAGAACAAAAGACATACGATTCAGATCGTCGTCGACAGGCTCAAAGTGAAGGAAGATCTTCGGCACAGAATCTTCGACAGCGTGGAGATAGCTCTAAGAGAGAGCGGCGGATTTTTAGAAGTGCGCGATGTTGACGAGCAAAAGACATACTTTTACAGCGAAAAGCTCGCATGTCCCGTTCACAGAATAGGCTTTCCAGAAATAAACCCAAAACTGTTTTCTTTCAACAGTCCTTATGGGGCATGTGAGTACTGCCATGGAATCGGATTCACCATGGAGATAGACCCAGAAGCCGTCATAGACAAAAACCTGTCGATAGTTGACGGTGCCATAATCCCGTACAGATGGGACAAAAGAATGAAATGGGGGGTTGTCAGAGCAGTTGAGTCACGCTTTGGAGTCTATCCTGACCGGCCCTTCAAGAACCTTCCAAAAGAAATTCAGGACTTCATACTTTACGGGGACGAGTACCACGAAGGCGTAGTTCCAAAGGTTAAGAGATGGTACCACGAGACGGGATCGGAGAACATGAAAGAGTGGATAGAGAGAGAGTTCCTGGTGAGAAGGGTCTGTCCTGTCTGCGGCGGGAAAAGGCTCAGAAAAGAAGCATTGGCAGTCAAGATAATGGAGGTAAACATCATAGAATTTACGGAAATGCCCGTTGAAAAAGAGCTCCAGTTCATCAGAAATCTAAAAGAAAACCTATCCGAAAGAGAGCTTCAGATAGTCGGGGAAGTCATAGATGAAATTGAAAAAAGGCTTCAGTTTCTCATGGATGTGGGTCTTCCCTACATAACCCTTGACAGGCGCGTTGAGACGCTCTCTGGTGGGGAAGCGCAGAGAATACGCCTTGCAACGCAAATCGGCTCTGGTCTTACCGGTGTCATATATGTCCTTGACGAACCAACTATAGGGCTCCATCCAAGGGACACTCACAGATTGATAGAGACCTTGAAACACTTGAGAAACCTTGGAAACACCGTGATAGTCGTGGAGCACGACGAAGATGTAATAAAATCCTCTGACTGGATCATAGATCTCGGACCCGGAGCGGGCGAAAACGGTGGGCATGTGGTATATCAGGGGCCCACAAAAGGCATTTTCAATTCCCCACCGGATCAGTCAATAACGGGCAAATACCTCACAGGGAAGATCCCGAGAAAGATAAGAAAGAGGCGTGAAATAAACCTTGGCACACTGAAGATAATTGGCGTTCGTCACAACAACCTTAAAAACATCACCGTCGAATTCCCACTCGGAAGGTTCATAGTTGTCACAGGGGTTTCAGGTTCGGGGAAATCATCTCTGATCATGGACACGCTATATCCTGCTCTGAAAAACGCAATCACGGGAAGCAGGCTTCCGACCGGTGAGTACGACAAATTAGAAGGCACCGGATTCATAGACCGGGTCATATCCATAGACCAATCCCCAATCGGAAGGACCCCCAGAAGCACCCCGGCCACTTACACCAAAGTCTTCGACGAAATAAGAGAACTCTTCGCGATGACACCGGAAGCAAAGGCGCGTGGCTACACCAAAGGAAGGTTCTCCTTCAACAAAAAAGGCGGAAGGTGTGAGGCCTGCCAGGGTCAGGGTTACATAAAAATAGAGATGCTCTTCATGCCAGATGTTTATGTCGAATGCGATGTCTGCCACGGAAAGCGCTATAACTCAGAGACTTTGGAAGTGAAATACAAAGGAAAGAACATCGCAGATGTTCTGGAAATGACCGTCGATGAAGCGCTGGAATTCTTCAAAAACATCCCCAAGATAAGAAAGATCCTGCAGCTTCTCCACGATGTTGGGCTCGGATACATAAGACTCGGCCAGCCCGCAACTACTCTGTCTGGCGGAGAAGCCCAGAGAGTCAAGCTCGCTTCGGAACTCAAAAAAACAGGCGGCGGCAGAACCGTCTACATCCTGGATGAGCCCACAATAGGCCTTCACATGGACGATGTCCAAAAGCTCATCGATGTCCTTCACAGGCTCGTTGACAAAGGCAACACCGTGATAGTGATCGAGCACAACTTAGATGTGATTGCAAGCGCCGACTGGATAATAGACCTTGGCCCAGAAGGCGGCGACGAAGGCGGCCAGGTTGTAGCCGTTGGCACCCCCGAACAGATCGCCCAATGCGAGCGCTCTTACACGGGAAGGTTTTTGAAAGAATATTTTGAGAGGGTGCTCAAAAACAACGGCTGAAAGACACCTTTACGGCTGATTTCCGACTGCTGAGAATGGAAAAACACACTAAAGTTTCTTCCTTGGTTTAGAATATAGGCCCGGTGCTCACGGTTGAAGCCCAGGCTCCTTCTCAGCTCATCATGATTTATAACGTCTTCGCCTTTTCGTGCTTGCTCGAGATCTTTCAGAAACTCCTCGTCTGATTCGAGTTATAGTTAAAGAAATATATCATCCCATCCATCGAGAAGCTTCTTTGCTGTCTGTTCATTAATCAGCCTTATTTTTTCCATCAACTTATCCTTGGCATTGAGCATTCTCCCACTCTTCCTTAAAAGATTCGGTAATTCCCCTACTTAATCAACTCTATTGAGACAATCCATTACTTTTCCTTCTGCATAGCTTGGGTATACTATTTAAGTGGCACAGAGATGTTAGAAAAAACCTCATCATTAAAGCTGCTAATTCTTTCAGCAGAAAGGAGGAGGGGTCCATATGAAAAAAGCTATCATTCTCTTTGCTTTACTTGCGGCTCTGTCCTTCACGCTTGCGGCTCCAGACCCTTCAAAGCCACCGATAAAGTTGGCGATCATATGGCACCATCACCAACCGCTTTACAGCATTCCGGGCTCCTGCAAGTTCATGATGCCTTGGGTCAGAGCGCACGGAGTTAACGACTACCCTTACATGGCAGACCTTGTGGAAAAGTATCTGGAAAATGGAAAGGTCACCTTCAACATCGTTCCGTCGCTTCTTATTCAGATAAACGATTACCTGAAGGGCTGCACGGATGAATACCAGCGCCTTTCTTTGAAACCCGAAAGCGAGCTCACCCCGTCTGAGAAGAAATTCATCCTTGATCATTCCTTCGACATA
>JALWSA010000024.1:0-1130 GCA_026993805.1 Thermotogaceae bacterium
CATCAAGCCCTAATCCCTTTATGAGCTGCTCCGTCTTTTTTATCATCTCTCTCTTGTTGAGAAAACCGAACCTTCCCTTTAGTTCGTCTCCCAAAAATATGTTCTCGTAAACTCTCAAAGTATCGACCAAATTTAGCTCTTGTGGTATCAAAACGATTCCAAGCTCTTTGGCTTTTAAGGGATTTAAAGTGATTTTTCTTCCATCGATGAAGATCTCACCCTCTACAGGCTGTAAGAAACCTGATATTATCTTCATTAGAGTTGACTTACCAGCACCGTTTTCCCCTACAATCCCGTAGATCCTGCCAGTCTCAAAGCTGACACTGACGCTATAAAGGACTCTGACACCCGA
Organism: Thermotogaceae bacterium; assembly: GCA_026993805.1. Lineage (GTDB taxonomy): Bacteria > Thermotogota > Thermotogae > Thermotogales > Thermotogaceae > JALWSA01. The sequence goes on from JALWSA010000024.1 coordinate 353, forward strand.
AAACTCCATGCTTATTCCTTTTGCTTCAAGAACCGCTTTGCTACTCACCCGACTACACCTCTTTCAAAAAACCTGAAGATGCCCACAAAGCCCATCTGTAAGGTGATAGTGGGCGTCGCGAACCCCTGAGATTAAAAACTTCGGCATATTTAACACCTACTTGTATTCCCCTGAACGCTGGCGGATACACTATCGATGGCATTATCTCCTCCTCAAAGACTTTTCCATCAAAAGCCTCTCTCATCATCTCTATGGCTTCCTTCCTGAATTCGTAATACTCAGTAATATCAACGGCGACGTTGAATGAAAACTCCAAACTCGAGGCCGGGATTTCATACATCAAAAGATTTACATCGTACTTTCTGGCAATTCCATACACAACATGGGAAACCACTTCATGGTCATGCAATATCTCCTTGTTCCAATGGGTAAAAACAAGATCTGGAGTAAACTTTTCAACCACATCTTCGACCTCTTTCCTTAGCGAACTCTCATCGATGTTTCCATAGGAATAGTCAAAAGCTTCAGATTGAGCTCCTAAAAATCCCATGGCGCTTTTGAACCCCGATATCCTATCCCCACACACGCTCAAAACTAATATCTCATTTCCCTCTTTCGATAATTTCTTTATACTTCCCCCCATACCAATAACTGGATCATCACTATGTGCAGCCACGACTAAGATTCTCATGATCTCAATCCCTTTCCACCGCTTGAAGTTCTTATGACGAGTCTTGGGGTAAATATATACTTTTTCACCTTTGGAGCCCCGTTTATT
>JALWSA010000024.1:1140-21119 GCA_026993805.1 Thermotogaceae bacterium
TGGTGAACTGAGCTAAGCGAAGGCGAGGCTATCTCCCACAGTTCTTCTTCGTTGTCAAAACCCACAACACCGATATCCTCTGGTATTCTCAAACCAACTTCCTTTATAGCCCTCATGGCACCTATGGCCACAAGATCGTTCATACAAAAGACTCCGTCTATCTTCTCACCCATCTTCAAAAGTTTTTTCATCATCCTGTACCCTTTATCTTCCTCGTATCCAACAGGATAGGCTCGTGGCGTTAAGCCATACTCTCTCATGGCAGCTTCGTATCCTTCTCTCCTCTTGAGAGACACATAAAGCTCTTCCGTTCCACCTAAATGCACGATGTGCCTGTATCCATTTTCTATGAGATGCTTCGTAGCCAAATAAGCTCCGTAGTAATTGTCGAGAACGATGGATACCACATTTTCCTGTGGATAATCCTTGTCAAAAACCACAAGCGGAACATGTGATGAAGCCCGTTCAACGAGCTCGTCACTAACTCTGGAGTTTCCAAGAATTATCCCATGGGCTCCAAGATAGAGCATCTTATTGACGAGTTTTTCTTCTCTGATCAAATCCCTAAAGGAATCCATCATTATCACGAGCACATCCTCTCCGCAAACCTTTTGAACACCTCTTGTGAGTTTTGCAAAAAATGGATTGGTTATATCGGGAACTATGAGACCTATGGTTATTATTCGCACTCTTTTACTTATGTTCCGGGCGTGAAGATTGGGAACGTATCCAAGCTCTCTTGCAACCCGCAAGATCTCTTTTCTCTTCCTTTCACTCACCCTGCCTTTTCCATTGAGAACCTTAGAAACCGTGGAAACAGATACATTCGTTATTCTGGCTATGTCTTTAAGAGTGACCATCCAATCCCTCCAGTCAAACGCTTTCTCGCGTTGTATCTAAGATACCATTAATAAAAAGCAACCCCAAAGCTCATCTTTGGCAAAATAACGCTATCTCGCAACGATTATCATTAAAGAGCTTTCTTTTACACATTTTAGCTCAACTTTTTTCCAAATTAAAGCATCCTACGCCGTTTTGAGTCAGGGTTTTATATGTTTATGACAGATGATCAATCGATTTCGCAAGTTTTAAAAATTCCTATACCATCCATCACCCGTGCCCATTTTCATCCATTGCTATCCAAAATTCCCGGTGCGAGAAATTCCCAGTCTTATTTTGCATCCCAATTTCTATTAAATCCCTGCTTATGCAATGTCACGGAATTGTTGTAGAATAATCACAACCCACAAACTTTAAGGAGGGACGATCATGGAATTCAAAACTTTGACTTTATATGAAGACCAGCATCACAAATTCTACATGCTCGGATGGGGTGAAAAAGAGGAAGAAGGAATAGTGCAGGTTAACCAATACCTCATTGTAGATAAAGATGAGGGAATTCTATTGGATCCAGGTGGAGCACACGTGTTTGCCAGAGTTCTCGCTGAAGTATCCGAGCTAATAGCTCCTGACAATGTGAAACATATCTTCTTCACACACCAAGATCCCGATGTTGTCTCCGGAGTAACCCTCTGGATGTCAATCGCGCCACAAGCAAAGGTCTATATATCCGAACTGTGGGTTAGGTTTTTACCTCACTTTGGAATCTACGATAAAAGGAGAATCGTTCCAATACCAGATAGCGGTGGAAGCATAAAGTTGCCAAGCGGTGCAGAGCTCAAGATAATACCAGCACACTATCTCCATTCCACCGGGAATCACACCTTATACGATCCAGTGGCAAAAATACTCTTTTCTGGTGACATAGGAGCTGCAATATTCCCAGAAGGCGGAAGATACCAGATCGCTGAGAACTTTGAGGAACATGTGAAATTAATGGAAGCTTTTCATAAAAGATATATGCTCTCTAACGCCGTCTGTAGAAAATGGGTAGATGCCGTTTCCAAGTACGAAATAGACTATATAGCTCCCCAGCATGGTGCCGTAATGAATAAGGAAGTTGCAGAAAAATTCCTGGAGTGGTTCAAAAACCTGAAATGCGGTGTCGATATACTCAGCGAAATATACTGACAACGGGGTGGTGGATTCAATGGATAGAAAAAGAATAGATGATATATTAAAGAAACTCTCAGCTTCTTTCTTTGCGCAAAACGTTATGACATCTTTCATGGAACATTTGGACGAGGTATTGGTGGGAAGAGTCCGCTCAACAAAAGAGCAGATAATGGATATAACCAGGCAGTTTACAGTATTGAGTGAAAAATTCGAGGATCTTGCTTCCAGATTGCAGGAGAGCAGTGCTGAAGCCGCAGACACCGTTGAAAAGATATCTTCTCTAAATGAAAGTCTCGAAGAAGAGCTTAAGAAAACCGGTACGGACATGGAAAGTGTCAGTGCAGATGTGGATAGAACCGTTTCGGACACATTCGAAATCCTTGAATCCTTCAAAGTAGTGGAAAGCATGATAGACGACATTGCGAAGATAGCAAAGCAAACAAATCTTCTCGCTCTAAACGCATCCATAGAAGCCGCAAGGGCTGGTGAATTTGGCAGGGGATTCTCTGTGATAGCAACGGAAATACAGAAGCTTGCAGCGAACTCCAAAGATGTCTCAGAGAGAATATCTGAGAAGGTGCGAACCATATCAACGGCAATAGAGGACGCTATGGAAAACGTCAAGAGAGTGAAGGAAATATTTGACGTCCTAAACGCATCCTTATTGAAGTTCGTAGACTTCTTGAAAATGAATAAAGAATTCCTACAAAAAGTCAAAGATATGATGGAAGAAGCCTATTCGGATGTGAGCTCGAGTTCGGAGGAATTGAGACGATCTGTAAAAGTCATGGACGAAGCTATTTCCAGATTCGACACTGTTACAAACGTGATAGAGGCGATTATAAAAGCCCAGGTTAATCTAAGGGAGCTCGAAATCTGACATGTACTTCTTAGCAGCATCCTTTCCTACATATCGAAAATGCCACGGTTCCTCCTCATAGAGGATATTGTATTTTATGTAAGGCTGTATAAAGCCAAACTTCCAGCTATTCCGTATCAACCAGGAATATTCTGCAGTGTCTTTAAAACATTTCTCAAGCGCACACTTCATGTCCGCGCGCACCAAATCAACGGCAAGACCAAGCTGATGTTCACTCCTACCTGGCTTTGCCACATATCTCTGATCCGGACCATATCTTTCTATTGCAGCAACGTATATCTTTCGCTGGTATTCCCAGCTCCTAAAGGCACTCGTTACCTTCAGCCTATAACCTGCCTTCTGCGCCGCCTCGAGCATCTTCACAAGAGCCTCCGCCGCTTCTTGCCGTAACATCAAACCGGGTTTTGTGGTGACTTCTCTTGGCAGCTCTACAAGATCTGAAGGTCTATAGTGAGGAGGAAGAGGCCTCTCCGAGTAGTTGAGATCAAAATCAATTGGCAAATCTCCAACAACTTCTATTGGAACGTAATCTACATACTGCATTGCAACCCATCCCCCAAGGACTTCTATCCAATCATACGAATCCGTGTAAACAGCTCTTCCCATCTCTTGAAGAACCGTTCCATAAGACAAAACCTTAACAACTCTGCATCTTAAAGAAGGACATGAGCGCATGTTAAGCGCTTCGACGAAAACCCAAATATCATCGGCAAGTAAAATGGAAAGCATTATAAACAAAATGAGGAAAACATGGAGTCTTTTCAAGCCTATCCTCCCCTGAATGTATATATTACCATCCCAAGGGAAGCACTCAGAAGGTGGAGTTGTGCTAAAATCTTTCAGGAGAGCAGCGTCAAATGATCATTTTATTATATGAAGGGAGGGGGTTATATGAAAAAACTTCTGGTATTCTTGCTTATCGCCGTTGCGGTACTTTCCATGGCGAAAGTCAAGATAACATTCTGGCACGCCATGAGAGGAGGGCATGAAAGGGCTCTGAAAGCCATCGTTGAAAAATTTGAAGCTCTGCACCCTGACATTGAAGTAGAAGCCGTTAGCATGGGAAACTACGGAACTCTTGTTCAGAAGCTTTTGGCAGCGGCTCAGGCTGGTTCTCTTCCGACCATAGCTCAGGCATACTCGAACTGGACAGCAAAACTCATACACGCGGGTGTCGTCCAAGAACTCAACTCATTTGTAAACGACCCAGAAATAGGTTTTACAAAGGAAGAATGGGAAGACATCTGGAAGCCCTTCAGGGACAATTGTATGTGGGGAGATAAGATATACGCTCTGCCTTTCAACAAATCGCTTTATATCCTCTTCGTTAACACCGACGCTCTCATGCTCGCCGGCGTGGATATTCCAAAGACCATACCACAGCTTGTCGAAGCCGCTAAGGCTCTAACAGAAGACGTTGATGGTGATGGAAAAATCGATCAATATGGATTTGGTTTCAGAACGAATGTCGATACCTTCCAAATATTCCTGACGTTGAATGGCGGCTCTATCCTCAAGAAAGTCGGAGACAAATGGGTTCCTAACCTTGATACACCTGAAGTAAGAGAAACCTTGAAACTTCTTTACGACATGTACCACAAAGATAAAATAGCCTATGTCCAAGGTGGATACCTCTCCGGACCTTTCGGAGATGGAAGAGTAGCAATGTACATAGGCTCTATAGCAGGAAAACCCTATGTCGAGAGAGCATCCCAGGGTAAGCACGAATGGACATGGGCACCAGTCCCCGAATGGAAGACAAAACACGTGCCGTTTGCTGGAACCGACGTAATAATGTTCAACACGGCTTCTGAAGAACAGAAAAAAGCTGCTTGGCTGTTTATGAAATTCCTCGTTTCCCCAGAAATGACGGCATATTGGGCTAAAGAAACGGGATATGTGCCAGTTAGAAAGAGTGCACTCGAGACCAAGACCTGGAAGGAATACGTAGCAACAACTCCAGACGCCGAAATACCTCTATCGCAGATTCCCAACGGTGTGTTCGATCCGCAGATAGGCGTGTGGTACGAGATAAGGACAGTTGTTGGGAACATGTTTGCCAACGTGATCTACGACAAGATGAGCATTGACGAAGCCATAAAGTGGGCAACAGGAGAGATAAACAAGTACCTCGCTGAAGAATACGGAGAGTGATTGGCAAAGTTTTATATAGGGGGAGCCGGTTGGCTCCCCCTTTTTATTTATTTTCCTCCCCTCCATGTACGTACGATTGTCCACACTCCATTTATGTGAAAAATATAACTTTTATGATTGAAGAAATCACCGAAGCGTAGTATACTTCTGGAAAAAGGAGGTGATATAGGTGGAAAAGATGACCATAAGAGATGTGGATCTTAAGGGAAAAAGAGTGATAATGAGGGTGGACTTCAACGTTCCTCTGAAAGATGGCGAGGTTGCTGATGACACGAGAATCAGAGCAGCCCTTCCAACGATAAGATATGCCCTCTCTCAGGGAGCAAAGGTTATCCTCCTCTCACATCTCGGTAGACCCAAAGGGCAGGTTGTACCCGAGCTTTCTTTAAAACCCGTTGCCCGGCGGCTTTCAGAGCTCCTCGAAAAGGAAGTTAAGTTTGTAGATGAGCCTGTTGGAGACAAAGCGAAAGAAGCTTGTGAGAAACTCGAAGAGGGAGAAGTTCTCCTTCTGGAAAACACGAGGTTTCATCCTGGAGAGACGAAGAACGACGAGAACCTTGCAAAAGAATGGGCTTCATATGCGGATATACATGTGAATGATGCTTTTGGAACAGCTCATAGAGCCCACGCTTCCAACGTTGGAATTGCGAAGTTCATTCCTTCCGTTGCCGGCTTTCTGATGGAAAAGGAGATAAAGTTTCTCTCAAAAGCAGCATACGATCCAGAAAAACCCTATGTCGTTATCCTCGGCGGCGTGAAAGTTTCCGATAAGATCGGAGTTATAAACAACCTCATGGCAAAGGCCGATAGACTCCTTATAGGAGGAGCAATGGCTTTCACCTTTCTCAAAGTCCTTGGAAAACAGATCGGCTCTTCCAAAGTTGAGGAAGACAAGCTCGACCTTGCTTCTCAGATTCTGGATAGGGCGAAGAGCCTTGGTGTCGAAATAATCCTTCCTGTTGATTTCGTAATAGCTCAGAAAGTCGAACTCGGCGTTGAAAAAAAGACGGTGAAAATAGACGATGGAATCCCGGAAAGCTGGATGGGACTCGATATAGGGCCCGATAGTGTTGAGCTCTTCAAAGAAAAACTTCGGGGCGCAAAGACAATAGTCTGGAACGGGCCTATGGGTGTCTTCGAGATCGATGACTTCGCCAAAGGAACAGAAGGTGTGGCGCGAGCCGTAGCCGAGATGACGAAAAAGGGAGCTACAACAATAATAGGTGGTGGAGACAGTGCAGCCGCAATAAACAAATTTGGCCTTTCAGAAGAAGTCTCCCATGTCTCAACGGGAGGCGGAGCTTCCCTGGAATTCTTAGAAGGTAAGGATCTTCCGGGTATTGCGTCCATACTGGATAAAAAAAAATAAGTAAGAGGCTACCGATACTTGCCGGTAACTGGAAGATGCACAAAACGGTGAGAGAAGCCAAAGAGTTCGTGTCCATGCTCATCAACGAGATGAAGAACATGAGAGAATTCGAGATAGTGATAGCACCACCGTTCACAGCACTTTCCGAAGTAGGAGAAATGATCAGAGGAACTAACATAAAGCTCGCAGCTCAGAATATGCACTATGAGGAAAAAGGAGCTTTCACGGGGGAAATCTCACCGTTGATGCTAAAAGAACTCGGTGTTGAGTATGTTATATTAGGTCACTCTGAAAGAAGACACATCTTCGGAGAAAGCGACGAGCTCATAAGAAAGAAGGTAAGAACGGCCATAGAACATGGTTTCAAACCCATACTCTGCGTTGGCGAAAAGTTAGAAGAAAGGGAAAAAGGATTGACGTTCAACGTCGTAGAAAGGCAGATAAAAGAAGCCCTTTACGAACTTTCTGAAGAAGATGTTTCAAAAATCGTGATAGCCTACGAGCCCGTATGGGCAATAGGGACAGGAAAAGTTGCTATGCCTTGGCAAGCTCAGGAAGTTCACGAGTTCATAAGAGCCCTGATACGGGAAATGTTTGGGGAAGAATCAGCCGAAATGTTAAGAATCCTCTACGGCGGAAGCATAAAGCCCAACAATTTCCTCGGAATATTCGCGCAAAAAGACATAGATGGAGGCCTCGTAGGCGGAGCTTCCCTGAAGGAAAGCTTCGTAGAACTTGGAAAGATCATGAAAAGAGTGATATCTTAAACCTGAGGTGAGTCGGTGCAGGATATCCTGAATTTTCTGGAATCAAAATTTCTTGTATGGAGCATGATTCTAACAAGGGTGGCAGGACTTTTCCTCGCCACCCCTTTTTACATGGGATGGTTTATCCCCATTCTTGTTAAAGTATTCCTTGCAATCTTTTTGAGCTGGCTTGTTCTATATTCGATACCCCCTGGAATAACCATCCCTTTGAGCACCTCCCCTTGGCTGATTGTAAACGGCATGATTAACAACTTCCTCATTGGAGCATTAATAGGGTTCATCGCATATATGCTCATGTCAGCTGTTATGAGTGCCGGAGGAATCTTTTCAATACAAATGGGATTCATGATGGCATCGAGCTTCGATCCTACGGCCCCCGATATACCACTTTTGGGAAACTATATGTACATGCTCGCATTATACGTGTTTGTCTCGTTGAAAGGTCATATCATTTTCTATACAATACTCTTGGATTCTTTCAAAAAATTTCCGGTTAATCTTTACGGTTCTCATTTCAACATCATAGACTTTCTAATAAAGAAATCCGAGGAAATGTTTGTAATAGCGTTACAACTTGGCATAACGATCATAGCATTTATGCTGATAGTAACCGTTCTTTTGGGGATAGTGTCAAGATTAATGCCGCAAATAAACGTTTTCATGGTGGGTATTCCTTTGAAAATTCTGGTTGGATTGATTATATTCCTGGGGATGATACCTATATGGACGGAAGCTTTAGAGTTTTTGACATCGAAGATGATAAATTACGCACAAAACTTCATATCGAGATAGACCTACAACTCTTCGCCGATCCGGACAAAACCGAAAAACCGACCCCGAGAAGAAGGCAGAGAGCCAGAAGAGAGGGTCATGTTGCAACATCAAGGGAGCTAAACATGGCACTCGCTTTTCTTTTCATGAGTGCCATATTGGCTTTGATTGGTCCAAAATTGGTGCTCTCTATTGAAAACGCTTGGAATTCTTTCTTGGCACTCGACCTCCCTGATGAAGTCCATCCAAAAGCTCTTATGGAAAAGGTGTTGGGAAATTTTAAAGATGTTCTATTCCTTCTTGCAATCGCCGTTTTTGGAAGTATGACAGTGGGGATTCTTGTGGGAGCTATGCAAACGCGATTTCTCATTGCTTTCAATGCCATAAAGTTCGACCTAAACAGAATCAATCCAGTTCAAGGTTTTAAGCGCCTCTTCTCAATGAGATCGCTATTTGAACTGGTTAAAGCTCTCATAAAAGTCGCGGTGGTAGCATTGGTTGGATATTCCGCTATAAAAGGAAAATGGAAGGAATTTTTATTGTATCCGGCGATGATGCCCGCTGAAGCCGCTGCTCACCTGGCAAGCGTTATCATAGATGTCATGATAAGAGCTGGGATAGCTCTGCTGGTCATTGCTGTCTTTGACTATTTCTATCAAAAATGGGAATACGAGAAAAGTTTGATGATGACGAAACAAGAGGTAAAGGACGAAATGAAAGACATCGAAGGAAACCCGGAAGTAAAGCGAAGGCAGAGACAGATGATGATGGAAATCCTGAGAAGCAGGATGATGGCAGAAGTTCCAAAAGCAACGGTAGTAATAACAAACCCAGACCACGTGGCCGTCGCGATCAAATACGAAAGAGAAGAAGATGAAGCTCCAACGGTTGTGGCTAAAGGAAAAAACGCGGTGGCTGAGAAGATAAAAGAAATAGCGAGAGAGTATAATATTCCAATAGTGAGAAATCCGCCGCTCGCATGGCAGCTGTACGACAATGTAGAATTGGGAGAAGAAATTCCGCCTGAGCTTTATAGAGCGGTGGCTGAGGTTTTGGTATATGTATATTCTCTTAAAGAGGTGTCCTGATGAAGAATATTGATGTAGGTGTATCGCTTTTAATTGTGGCTATAGTTCTCTTAATGATTCTTCCGATTCCAGACTACATGCTGGACTTGTTCCAGATTTTGAACATATCGCTTTCTATGATCCTGCTGTTTTCCACACTTTACATAAGAAATGCCCTTGAAATTTCATCCTTTCCCACCTTGCTCCTGATAATGACCCTATTCAGATTGGCACTCAACATAACATCAACGAGATTGATCCTCATCGAGGGTAAGAATTTCGGTGGAAGGGTTATTCGCACCTTTGGGGAGTTCGTGGTAAAAGGGGATTACATCGTAGGTTTGATTATATTCATAATAATCGTGATAATCCAGTTCATCGTCATCACAAGAGGTGCTGAGAGAATCGCAGAAGTCGCTGCAAGGTTCACATTAGACGCCATGCCTGGAAAACAAATGAGCGTTGATGCAGACCTCAACGCCGGACTCATAACAGAAGAAGAGGCAAGGAGGAGAAGAGAAGAGATAAGACGTGAGGCGGACTTTTACGGAGCAATGGACGGTGCCAGCAAATTCGTAAGAGGAGACGCTATAGCGAGCATAATAATAACATTTGTCAACATCATTGGTGGACTGATAATAGGAGTTATGAAACACAAGCTAAGCATTGGGGAAGCCGCACAGGTGTATACACTGCTCACCGTGGGCGACGGGTTGGTAACTCAGATACCTGCCTTGATGGTCTCAACAGCGACAGGTGTGATAGTATCGAGAGCCGCTTCTAAGGAGAACTTTGGAAGGGATGTTATTACAGAGCTTGGTAAAGAGACAAAAGTTTTGTATCTAACTGGCGGAGTTCTGATATTTCTCGGGATATTCACACCTCTTCCATTCACAACAGCGATTGTCGGGAGTCTATTTCTCATAGCTGCATGGTACGCTTCCAGAGGAGCCGCCCCTGCTGAAGCTTTAGCAGCTGCCGAGGAAGCCGCTCCTCCACCGACAGGTCCTGTACTCTCATCTCCAGAAGAAGTCGCAGAAGTCATAGAAGCCGATACCGTGGAAGTGGAAATAGGTTACGGTTTGATACCACTCGCCGATCCATCTCAAGGCGGGGACTTGCTTGAAAGAATCACGATGGTGAGAAAACAACTTGCTTTTGAACTCGGACTCATAGTTTCTCCCATAAGGGTCAGGGATAGCATCCTGCTAAAACCCAACGAGTATGTTATAAAGATAAGAGGAGCAGAAGTGGCCAGATATGAACTGCTTCCCAACAGGCTTCTGGCTATAAATCCCGGTGTTGTTCAGGAAAAACTTCCGGGAATCCCTGCAAAAGAGCCTGCATTTGGACTCGAAGCTTTCTGGATCGACGAATCGAGGAAGGAAGAGGCGCAACGTTTGGGCTATACAGTTGTAGATCCACCAACGGTCTTTGCCACGCACTTAACTGAGGTTCTCAAAAGGCACGCACACGAGCTACTTGGTGCCAGAGAGTTCGATCTTCTTTTGGAAGGTCTCAGGCAGAGAATGCCAAAACTTGTAGATGATCTCATTCCCAATATATTGCGTGAATCCGATGTGAGAAAAGTTCTCCAAAACCTCCTAAAAGAAGGAGTCTCTATAAGAAGTCTGCCACTGATATTCGAAACGCTCATCGAATATGGAGAAAAATCCAAAGACACAGATTATCTAACGGAACGTGTCAGAAGGGCATTGAGAAGGCAGATAATCGGTCCTCTAAAAGCTGAAGACGGAAAAATACACGCCATTGCAATAGACACTGAGCTGGAAAAGAAGATATCCGAGTCTATAACCGAAGAAGGCGAAGAAAGGGTGATAGCCATGAATCCAGATGTTCTCAGAAACTTCATGGATAAGTTATCAAAGGAACTGGAAAATCTCATGAAAAAAGGCTATACGCCCACCATAATTACCTCAGGAGAAATAAGGCTGTATGTTTCGAGACTCGTTTCCAGGTTCATCCCAGGTGTAACTGTGGTCTCTTACGAAGAGATTCCAGATGACGTCTCTGTACAAATAGAAGGCGTGGTGAGATTGTGAAGCTGAAGAAATACATTGTAAAGGATATTACAGAGGCAATGAGGATGATAAAAGAAGACCTGGGCGACGATGCCGTCATACTGAGCACAAGAAAGATAAGAAAGGGAGGCTTTCTGGGAATAGGTTCTAAAACTTTTTTCGAGGTTACTGCCGTTGTTGACGAGAAAGAGCAGCCTAAGAAACCAAAAAAAATAGGAAGGGAAGATATCTACAAGCTCCAAGAGATATTGATGAAGAACAGACTTGAAAGGGCTAAAGAGATCGAACCCGAGGCTCCGAGCGGAATATCCGCAGAAATGGAGAAAATAAAAGAGATGATATCTGAACTCAAGATGATGGTTCTCTCTGGAAGAAAAGAGTCTGTACCCCCCGGAATAGAAAAGATTATGGACGCCCTGCAATACCATGACGTGGATGGAGAAATAATCATAAAGATATCCGAGTTTTTAAGGATGGCTTTTGGGGACGTGGATCCAAATTCCAATGACATCCAGTCAAAACTGGTCGACTACTTAAGACCCTTTATAAAGACTGAAGAGGTTGATCTGAAAGGCAAAGTTATATTCATAGGACCTACTGGCGTCGGAAAAACCACAACACTCGCGAAAATAGCAGCAAAGCTTAAATTAGAAATGAAAAAGAGAGTAGCAGTTCTCACCTTGGATACATATAGAATAGCAGCGGCAGAACAGCTCAAAACCTATGCTTCAATAATGGACATACCTATAAGGGTTGCTTATACCCCTCAGGAAGCCAGAATGGAACTGAACGCGATGATAGATTACGACGTCATACTCATGGACACAGCAGGAAGGAGTCAAAAAAACGAATTACAAATGGGCGAACTCAGAGCAATCGTGGATTCCGTTTCTCCTGATATCATTTTCTTAGTGATAAGTATGACGAGCAGGTATCTGGACACCAAAGACATCATAAAGAAGTTCAAAGTCGCTTCGCCTACGCACATCATACTCACAAAAATGGATGAAACGAATGCACTGGGACATTTTGTCAACATCCCATACTACTCAGACATCCCAATAGCTTTCATAACCAACGGTCAGAGGGTGCCCGAAGATATCTTTGAAGCCAATTCGATTGAACTCGCGAAGATGCTTGTAAAAGAGGTGTTGAGCCGTGCTCGGGCAAGCTGAAGGTTTGAAAGAGGGACCAAAAGTAATCACCGTTGTTAGTGGAAAGGGCGGGGTTGGAAAATCCATCGTTTCTGTCAATTTAGCGATAGCCATTTCGAGACTCCAAAAAAGAGTTTTGCTCTTTGACGCGGATATAGGTTTTGGAAGTGTTGAAATCTTGCTTGGAACTACTTCCAAACTGAGCTTGAAAGATTACTTTCAAAAGAAAATCCCATTGAACGAGATTATAATGAATACTCCATATGATATAGACGTACTCTCAAGCGGTCTTGAAGTGGAGGATCTTGTCTATTTCAACATGGGCGATAAGAATTCACTCTACAGAGATTTCGCGAATTTGATAAGAAAGTACGACTACATAGTGCTCGATTTTCCGCCAGGCTACAACGAAAATCTTGAGAGTTTTTATGAAACATCTGACTTTCTCGTGGTCGTGACCACACCCGAACCTACTTCTTTGATAAACACTTATACCTTTCTCAAAATGATGATGATAAAAGGCATAGATCCAAATGAGATCCACGTCGTTATGAACATGGTAAGAGATATGAAAAAGGGAAGGCAGAGTCTGGAAAAATTCGTAGGGGTGATTGAGCGTTTTATAGGCATGGCCGTTACCGCAACACATATAATGAGATTCGAAAACGGGGTTAGAAGAAGCGTTGAGATCCAAAAACCTTTCACTTTGTATAAAAAAACTCTTCAACCTTCGCTGGTCATGTACAGGCTGGCAAACATGATAACGCGTCAAAGAAAAGAATCCAAAAAAGAATCATTCATCGAAAAGCTTAAAACCTTTTTGGGAATTGGCTAAGGGAGGAGATATCATTGAAACTCATAGAGCTCCTTCAAGATAAGCTAATGGGTATGTACATAGACTTAATACAGGAAAACGAAGTGATAAAGAGTGTTTACCATGGAATGAACGCAGAAAAAAAGTTCATAGTAGAAACTGACAAGCCACTACCTATAGGCGAAAGTGTCACGCTAAGACTCTCCATAAGCGGTTGGAACTTGAATATGCCGTGCATAGTTGAGAAAATAGAAGGAACGAAATTCATATTGAAACCACTTGGAAAAGTGAAGATCAGGGAGAAAAGAAAAGAGAAAAGGGTTCCTACTGTTATGAAATGCACGGTGAACAGTGAATCAGATACTCTAATAGATGTTTCATACCATGGAATGAGGGTGTTAACACTCAACGATTACGATCTGGATTCCACGGTGAGCGTTGGAATAAAAGGCAACACACTCACAGGCGTGATTAAGTGGAAGAGAGCGGAGGAAGTGGATTTGAAGAGTATAGGTATAATGATAGATGACCCTCCAGAATGGTGGGTTGATCTTGTCAAAGCAGAGATTAAAAAATACATCACGGCTTTAAGGAGGTTGTAAGATGCCAGCATTGATTGAATACTACGACTTCGATTCGGTAGTTAAACCAGGAATGCCAGTAATTTTAGATATAAGCTGGCCAGAAGAGCTCGAAGGTGAGTACAAAAGTTCTGTTTATGACTACTCCATGGAAGCCAAGAGGATGCGAATTGCCATGCCCTCGCTAAAGGGTAGATTGATTCCCCTCCCAAAGGGCACGAGGGCTTATGTGAAGATAGTAGACAGGGGTTCTTTATACGTATTCCAAGGCACTGTTTTATGGAGTGGCATGTGGAAAGAGGACAATCTTCCATCAACGGTAATAACCATTCCAGAAAAAGTGAGAAAGGTCCAAAGAAGGCGGTATATAAGAATTCCCATAAGGCTGGTTGGCAAGTATCGAAGAGAAGATGAAGATGAATATCACACATTTTCAACAATGGACTTCAGTGCGGGTGGAATGCTGATAGTGGTGGGAGAACAATTGAAAGCTGGTGAAATCATCTTCGTTACGATGAAACTCAAACCTGGATTGGAACTAAAAGAACAACCAGCGAAAGTTAAAAGAGAAGCCGGCTTTGACAGAGAAACCCTTCAAAGATTCTACGGCGTTGAGTTCCTGGATGTTGATCTGAACCTGGAGAAAAAACTCGTTAGATTCGTGATGGAAAAAGAGATAGAATACAGGAAAAAGGGTATTATCTACTGAAGAGGTGATATTGATGTCTATATATGACAAACTGGGCAATAAGCATCTTGATTTCCTGAGGGAGATAGGCAACGTCGGAGCTGGAAATGCAGCAACGGCTCTTTCCATGATGGTGGACAAAAAAGTGGAGATAAACGTTCCCAGCGTAAAGACGATCCCCATCTCAAAGGTCCCATTCATGCTACCAGATCCAGAAGAGCTCGTCGCTGGAATAAAAATGGACGTAAAAGGAGATGCGGAACTTGAAACGCTCCTCATATTCGACGCATCGGGCGCAAAGTCGCTCCTGAAAGTCCTCCTTATGGGGGCTGAGATAAAGGACCTAACACAAATCGACGAAATGGCAACGTCCGCCTTAAAAGAGGTGGGGAATATAATCTGCGGTTCTTACATAACTGCCCTTGCGAATTTCACGGGTCTGTACTTAGATCCTCTCCCTCCCGAGGTCAGCATAGACATGATAAGCGCGATAATAGCGGAAGTGTCATTGGAGATCGCATATACCGAAGATAGAATCATCTTCATTGAAACCATCCTGAACATCCAGGATATTAAAATAACAGGTTATATATTCATGATTCCCAAGGGGGAATCTCTGGAGAAGATATTCAAGAGTATGGGGTTGATGTGACATGAAGAAGAAAGTCATCATAGGAATCGGCGAATACGCCATTGAAAAACCACCAGCCGTTGTGGTAACCCTGGGATTGGGTTCATGTGTTGGTGTTTGCGTAAGAGACCCGTCATCTGGAATCGGTGGAATGGTGCATGTAATGCTTCCAGATAGCGGTGGTCAGAACCCTGCCAACCCGGGAAAGTTTGCGGATACAGGGATAAAGGTATTGATAGAAGGGATCCAGAAACTGGGTGGTAATACATCGAGGCTGGAGGCTAAGATAGCAGGAGGAGCTGCCATGTTCGAAGGAAAAGGTATGAACATTGGGCAGCGGAATGTAGAAGCTGTAAAGAAATGGTTGAGTCATTACAAAGTGAAAATAGTTGCCGAAGACACAGGAGGGAGGAGAGCAAGAAGTATCGAATACGACCTTGAAACAGGGAAGCTAATGGTTAGAAAGGTCGGTGGCGGAGAAAAGGTGGAGATAAAGGAGATCTGATGAGCATGCTTATAGACAAAGAAAGGATTGTTTTAGAATACTTGCCAAAGATAAAGCGACTTGCTCAAGATCTCAAACAGAGTCTCCCACAGAACGTTGAAATAGAAGATCTCATACAGGAGGGTGTATTGGCCCTCCTTTCTTCTCTTGAGAGATACGATCCAAAGAAGGGACCTCTTTCTTCATTCGTCATGAAGAGAATAAGGGGGGCCATGCTCGACTACCTCCGAAAACTCGATTGGCTTCCCAGAAACCTCAGAAAGCATATGAAAGAAGTGGAAAACGCCATGATCGAGTTGGAACACTCAGGAAAAGAGATCACAGATGAGGCTATAGCTGAAATCGTAAACCTTAATATAGATGAGGTTAAAACCATAAGAAACGAAATGGTGAGGAAACAACTTTTAATGTTAGACTCCTATCTACTTGATACCGATGAACCCGTTCTTGAGATCTTGGAATCAGAAGAAGACCCCGCCAAACAGGCTTACAAAGAAATGTTAATGGAACATTTGAAAATGGCGATAAATAAATTAGAGGAGAGAGAAAAACTCGTTATTTCTCTAAGATATGAACATGAGTTATCATTGAAAGAGATAGGGGCGGTTATAGGGGTGAGTGAATCAAGGGTTTCACAGATCTTATCTGTCGCTTTGGCAAAGTTGAAAAAGGAATTAGAGGGGTTGGTGTGATATGGTCAATCCCGTCGATGTTCAGACTTTTGTTGTTAGAGCGGTAGATGCAGCACAAAATGTGAATCAGATACAAAACGCGCCGTACGCAGCACAACACACAGGGCTTTTCGAAAACATACAAAGAGCGGAACACGAAAGGAACATGGTCAGACCACAAGAGGCCGTTCAGCAAAAGAATGTTCAAAATTCCTTGGAAGGTTCCAACAGGGGGTTCTATGCGCCAGCGTTCAGGAGCAGGGGGAGAGTCGAAAAAGAAAAACCAGTTATAAGCGATGAGAAAAGAGGGCTCATATTGGATGTGAGATTGTGATAGGTTACCTGTCGGTGGATGTTATAAACGGCCGCCATGTTGGCGGCGTTCTGATTACAGACAGCTCCGGCATACCCCAAGAATTCAAGTATACCCAGCCAATCACGCCGACGAAACTTCAGGAAATAATATATGGAAAGTCACTGGAGAGGTATTTGAACATTGAGATAATCGCGAAGACTTTGATTTCAAAGATAGAAAACAAGCCTTCCATCATTCTGACTGACAAAATGGAACTCGTCGATGCTGGTGAAAATGTATTCCTCGTGAGCAAAACCACGGCACAGGACAAAGAATCGAACAAGCCAGAAGAGGGAGAATACATTGTAGAAGGTCTGGGAGCTCTTTACAGAGTCGTGGGAAATTCCCAACTCTCAGAAGAAACCCTATCCGAGCTGAAAGAGTTGGCAGAAAAAATCAGCCTTCTGGAACCTTTCCAGCGTCTGCACAGGGCGCTTGAATACGTATGTTCAGAGCAATAAAAGATCTCCTTGAAACCCTAAAAATGGAACTTGGGAAAATAAAGATAACAACGCCCCGGATCGGGTTTTCCGCTGAAACCACCAGCCTGAACCCCATATTTTCCTATCCAGAAGTCTTTTCGGAAGAAATATCGCCATCCGTTGAGTCTGCAAACTTTGCGTCAAAAATCCCGGAAGTGGTTAATGGTACATTCTCGACATTGGAAGTAGACATCAAAAGCGAACAGCTAAACAAAGAAACCGTAAAAATACGTCGTTCCCATATCAGTCCACCAGATTTGAGACTGATGAAACCTGAGATTTCACCAAAATCCCCTCGGGTCATTCACGGCGATATTGGATCTTTTGTGGCATCAGTCATCTCCTCAAAAAGATCTGCTTCTTCTGTAAAAGACGGAATATCTCTTTCACCAATATGGACAATGACGATCGAAAAAAGCCCCATTGAGGATAAAGACAGGATTCTAAAAGCTCTCGAAAGAGCTCTTAAGAATTACAAAGGTCCCATCGAGGAGATAAAATTTTTGGGATACTTCAAGAATGTTCCTTTGAAAATGACAAAGAAACTGGAAATAACTGAAGGAAAGTTAATAGTACATCTTTACAGAAGATCTTCCACGGGATTTTACGATATAATCGCCGTGAAGACACAAGACAAGTTGAAAATAGAGGTGGTAATCTGATGTTAGA
The DNA here is from genome assembly GCA_026993805.1 of Thermotogaceae bacterium. Taxonomy (GTDB): domain Bacteria; phylum Thermotogota; class Thermotogae; order Thermotogales; family Thermotogaceae; genus JALWSA01. Next base: position 18,757 of record JALWSA010000024.1, read on the forward strand.
AGTGATCGTGGACGGAATAGTCGGCGTTGGAAAAACCACTCTCGTTGAAATACTGGAAGAAGAGCTCGGCCTTAGTCCTTTTTATGAGATATCCGGACCATTCGTCGAAGACCTGCTCAGAAACTTCTACTCAGATGGAAAGAGATGGAGCTTCACGCTCCAGGTTTATTTTCTCAACAAAAGGTTCTACCAGATGAAAAGGGCAGAAAGAGACGGAAGGTATGTGATGGACAGATCCATCTACGGGGATTTTCTCTTTGCAAGGGCTCAAAGAGAAATGGGAATGATGTCCGGCATAGAATGGAAAGCTTACAAGGAAATGTATGAAAATCTCGTGGAGCATGTAATTCCGCCAAGACTCATGATATACCTGAAATGCTCTGTTGAGACAGCGGTGAAAAGGCTCCGAAAGCGCGGAAGGGAATACGAGCAGAAAGTTGATATAGAATACTGGAAAATGCTAAAAGACCTTTACGACGATCTATTTGAAAACTACAGAGAAAGCATGCTCTTGGTTGTGAACGCAGATGAGATGGATTTCGTGGAAAATCCTCAGGACAAAAAGAAAATCTTGGAGACTATAAGACAACTTCTTAGCATAAACCGCGGAAGGTTTCAGCTTGACGGTGAGCTAAAAAGGGTGGATGTAACTTGAGCAAGATAGTCGGACCTTTTCTTGAGTTTCCTGGTATCGTAATAACCTTGCTCGTCGTTTTATATATCTTCAAAAGAAAAAAATGGTTGGCGGTTCTGGCCGCCATACTTTACGCCATTAGCATCGAACTTGTCTGGATCCCGGTTCAAAAACTATGGACTCTCAAAATGGAGCCCGTTCCAGGAGACATCATTGTTCTTGGCGGGGGCGTAATTCAGGCAGGCGACAGAACGCTCCCTTCTCTTTCGACTCTTCAAAGACTCGAAAGGGGCTTTGAAATCTGGAAAGAGCAAGGCGGAAAGATATTCGTTTGTGGCGGAAAAACCCCTGCTGGAAACATAGAAGCAAAGCTCATGAAAGAGATTCTTGTGAGCTGGGGCGTTCCCGAAAGCGATGTAATCGCAGAAGAGCACTCAAAAACCACTTACGAAAACCTGAAGAACATAAAAGACCTTTTGAGCGGCTCCGTTAACATCGTGACATCTTCCTATCATACAAGGCGAGCTTTCATGGTCACCAGAAAGCTCAAGATAAACGCAAGGATGATCCCAGCAGATTACATTATCGAAGAGAAAGTTTCCTATAGATCCTTTCTTCCCCAGATAACTTCTTTTATGTTCATGGGCTACTTTAGCCATGAAATCGTGGGGTGTTTTTATTACTGGATAACTGGAAAGGGTGGCTGAAAGGTGATAGTCTGCGTCACGGGAAAGATAGGAACAGGAAAGAGCACGATCTCAAAGATACTGGCAAAGCTCCTTCAAGCTAAGGTCATAGATGTTGACAAAGTAGGTCACGAAGTGCTCGAGTTTCCTGAAGTGAAAGAAAAACTCCTTCTTGAGTTCGGGAATGAAATCTTCGAAAACGGAAAGATAAACAGAAAGAAACTCGGAGCGATCGTCTTTTCCGATCCTTCCAAGCTAAGAAGACTTGAAGAGATCCTTCATCCGAAGATGAGAGAGATCGTAATGGAAAGAGTGAAAAGCTCAAAAAATGCCATTATAGACTGCGCTCTTTTGAAAAGAATGGAGCTTGAAGGAATTTGCGACATAGTTATAACCGCGATCGCAGGGAAAGAGACTGCAAGAAAACGAAAACCACACATAAAAGATGAGCTTTTCGAAAAGATCTGGAAAAGCCAACAAGATATAATCCCGATGGGAATTCTTATAAACACGGAGCGACCGCTTCAAGAGATAGAAAAAGAGATCGTAAATCTTCTAAAGAAGCAGGAGGGAAAGACTTGACGATAGAATCGCTGAAATACCACATACATCCTGAAACATTCGAAAAGCTCCCGGTTAAATGGGAAGAGATTTTCGGAAGAAAAGCCCCTTTGTGGGTTGAGATAGGCTTTGGAAACGGGGAGTTTCTGCTCCATCTTGCCCTGACCCACCCAGATGTCAACCTTGTCGGTTTTGAACTTTCTCTCACTTCTTTTGTTAAATGCCAAAAAAGACTCTACGATCATGGAGCAGAAAATGTTCGACTCGTAATGGTGGATGGACGGTTCGGGCTAAGGGAACTCTTCCATGACGAGAGCGTCCAGAAAGTTTTTGTCAACTTTCCGTGTCCCTGGAGCAAAAAAAGACACGAAAAAAGACGGGTCACTTCTGGAGATTTCATAGAAACTCTCTCGGTTGTGCTGGAAAAAGGCGGGACCTTCGAGCTAATGACGGACGACGAAAGATATGCAGAAGACGTGCAC
>JALWSA010000025.1 GCA_026993805.1 Thermotogaceae bacterium
TCCCAGGAGCTACGCTCCCAGTGGCATCCTGCGGGTTTCGTCCCCGGTCACGGTGGCGGTCCCGCGCCGGATTTTCACCGGCTTCCCCTTTAACCCCCCGAAGGGGACCACACGACTTGGGAGGTATGGACTTTTCCAAAAAAGAGTAGCACATACACGGATGGTACGTCAAGAAACACGATTATCCTCATTCACTTCGCATTAATCACCTCTACCGAGGATTTTCTGACCAATCCTACCTATATCTATCTTTTGTTTATTCGAAAATCAGTTATATAATCCATTTAGAAAACGTTTTCGAAAACGTTTTCTGGGAGATGAAAAGGTGAGAAAAATAGGCATAAAAGACGTTGCAAAGAGAGCTAAAGTCTCGATCGCAACTGTATCAAGGGTTCTCAACAATTCAGCTCCTGTGAGCCCCGAGTTGAAAAGGCGGGTTATAGAAGCCATAGAAGAACTCGGATACAACCCAAATACGCTGGCACAGGGACTGAGAAAGGGGATTACAAAAACCGTTGGTTTCATCATTCCGGATATAACCAATCCATTCTTCCCTGAATTAGTCAAAGGGGTTGAAGACTACTTGCGAAGAAAGGGGTATGCACTTATATTGTGCAATTCAGATCAAGAAGTAGAAGAAGAGACAAGACTTCTAAAAGTATTGACAGCAAAAAAAATAGATGGGCTGATATTCATAGGCTCAGGTAGTTACAACAAAGAAATCGAAAATCTCAAGGAAGTGAAAATAGTTTTCTTAGACAGAGTCTATGAAAAAGCAAAAGGTTATTACGTAGTTGCCGACAACGAGAGGGGAATGAAAGAGCTTCTCGAGTATCTCATAGATACTGGTCATAGGAGCTTTGCCCTTCTGAATGGTAACGAAGAGACATTCAGCGCGAAAGAAAGGTACAAAGGTTTCAAAGACGCAATGGACAAGCACGGAATAAAAGATTACACGGTTATCTTCGGAAGCTTTACCTACGAAAGCGGTTCAAAGATGGTTAGAAAACTCAGAAAATTGCCCGATGCCATTGTATGTGGTAACGACCTGATAGCTTTCGGAGTAATAGATACTTTGCACTCCATGGGCTTCTCCGTTCCAAACGATGTCAGTGTAACGGGTTTCGACGACATACCCTTCAGTCAACACTTCAAACCACCTCTGACTACCGTAAGACAGCCAGCATACGAGCTGGGAAGGCACGCTGCACGAACTCTCATAGAAGCTCTCAATGGTAAAAGGAAGAGAAAAAAAGGAGTCATTCTCCCCACAGAACTTATCATTAGAGAATCAACTAAGAGGAGGTAACAGCAATGAAAAAGACCGGTATATATAACTCTGAGATATCCGCACTCGTCGCGAATCTGGGTCACAAGGACATGATAGCCATAGCAGATCTGGGATTACCAATACCTTTTGAAGTTAAGAAAATAGATATCTCGCTCGATCTCGGAAAGCCAACCGTAGTGGACACGCTTCGTGTGATACTAAAAGAGCTCAAATTAGAAGGCATCATCCTATCCAAGGAAATCAAGGATAAAAGCCCTGATGTGTACGAAGAAATACTCCGAGTTTTAAAGGAGCAAAATGAAAATCCCGAAGTCACGCTCGTTACTCATGAAGAATTCAAGGAGCTGATAAAGAAAACCAAGGGAGTAGTCCGAACTGGAGACAACAGGCCCTATTCCAACATAATCTTGGTATCCGGGGTGATCTTCTAAATGCTCCTTAAGATGGAGAAGATAACAAAGAGGTTCCCCGGTGTACTCGCTCTCGACAACGTGGATTTCGATCTCCGCGAAGGTGAGATTCATGCACTCGTCGGTGAAAATGGAGCTGGAAAAAGTACTCTCATAAAAATCCTTGGAGGCGTACATCAACCGGATGGTGGAAGAATCATTCTAAACGGTCAAGAAGTGCATTTTTCATCACCCGTAGACTCCCAAAAAGCGGGAATATCCGTGATACATCAAGAGCTAAACTTAGCTGAAAATCTCTCCGTCGCACACAACATCTTCTTGGGAAGAGAAAAGGGCAGTTGGTGGAATATCGATCACAAGCGGATGAGGAAAGAAGCAGAGGAAATACTCAAAAGGCTGAGTTTCAACCTAAATCCATCAGCTGTGGTGAGAGAGCTCAACGTTTCGGAAAAGCAGCTCGTCGCAATAGCAAAAGCCCTTACCTTGAACGCGAGAATCATCGTGATGGACGAACCAACAGCCACGATAACCGAACATGAGGTGGAAAGGTTGTTTTCGATAATGAAAGATTTAAAGAAGAACGGTGTCTCCATAATCTTCATATCGCACAGACTTGACGAGATATTCTCAGTTGCCGATAGGGTAACTGTTTTAAGAGATGGAAAGAAGGTTGCAAGCGGTCTCGTAGAAGATTTCACAAAAGATGAGCTCGTCCGACTAATGGTTGGAAGGAGCATAACGGATATGTATCCCAAATACAACGTCCCAAAGGACGAAGTCATATTCGAGGTGGAAGGTTTAGAAGTTCCTGGATTCGTAAAGGACGTCACTTTCAACGTTAAAAGAGGCGAGATATTCGGAGTAGCAGGTTTAGTCGGATGCGGGAAGAGTGAGCTCGCACTGGGATTATTCGGCGCCGTGAAATCCTATTTTAAGAAAATGAAGCTTTTCGATGCCGAAGTTAAGGAAATAAAGAACCCGATGGATGCCCTTAAATTGGGAATAGTAATGATCCCAGAGGATAGAAAGAAGATGGGATTGATCTTAGATCTCGACATAGTCAAAAACATAGCAACTGCCAACAGTAATCTCGTTGCAAAGCTCGTGAACATTTCCTGGAGAAAAGCAAAAAGCCTTTCAAACGAAGCAATCAAGAAATTCAGCATAAAAGCCTCATCGATAAAACAACTCACCAAAAACCTCTCAGGAGGGAACCAGCAAAAAGTGGTACTCGCCAAATATCTGTTCAGAGAACCTCGACTGGTGATTTTGGTGGAACCAACAAGGGGTATAGATGTGGGTGCCAAGGTGGAGGTTTACCATCTCATAAACGATCTTGCAAACAGGGGTACTGGCGTCATCTTCATCTCTTCAGAGCTTCCTGAAATAGTGAGTCTGTGCGACCGCGTACTGGTGATGCACAGGGGACGCCAGATAACCATCTTGGAAGGAAACGAAATAACCCAAGAAAACATTTTAAGAGCTGCAACGGGGGTCGAAGTGGCATGAAGAGATTTTTCGAATGGATGAGAAGATATCCCGCTTTTGTTGGATTCATAGGCATAGTAGTGGTCTTTTCGCTGCTTTCCGACAGATTTTTCACCATATCGAACTTTTTGAACGTGCTACGTCAGGTCTCCATACAAGCCATCATAGCCTTCGGAATGACAATAGTAATAATCTCGGGAGGCATCGACCTTTCCGTGGGCTCGGTATTCGCAATAAGTGCCGCGGTCCTCGCTTCCATCCTAAAAACGGGCAACATTTTCCTCGCAATATTAGCCGGAATAGCTGTAGGTGGAGCATTCGGACTGTTCAACGGTTTCGTCATCGCAAAAGGAAAAATTCAGCCTTTCATAGTAACCCTCGCCACAATGGCTATAGCGAGGAGTTTCACCCTTGTTTACATGCAAGGAATGCCAATAACGGGATTTTCGAGGACCTTCAGATTCATCGGAAGGGGCTCCATTGGAGGAATACCAGTACCTGTCTTGATAATGTTTGGAATGTTCCTATTAACATGGTACATCCTGTCGAAGACGAAATTGGGGCTTTACGCCTATTCGATTGGCGGTAACGAAGAAGCAACACGGCTCAGCGGCGTGAACGTGGATATGTACAAAATGATGATATACACGCTGAGCGGTACTTTTTCTGCGGTGAGCGCCATCGTTTTAACAGCAAGGCTCAACAGCGCTCAACCTATCTTCGGTCAAAACTACGAATTAGATGCCATCGCCGCCGTTGTCTTAGGTGGAGCAAGCCTTTCCGGCGGAAAAGGAACGGTCGTAGGAACCCTATTTGGAGCTCTGATAATGGGAATAATCAACAACGGATTGAATCTTCTTAACGTCTCTCCATTCTACCAGCAGGCTGTCAAAGGGGCTGTCATATTAGCCGCTGTTTTACTTGAAAGGGAATGATCACTTTTTCAGGGAGGTGGTGTTATGAGAAAGTTGGTGAGTATTTTCTTACTCCTGGTTGCTTTCGCAGCACTTGGATTCTCCGCGAAATACGTTATAGGACTTTCGCTCTCCACACTTAACAATCCCTTCTTCGTAGCACTCAGAAACGGTGCTCTCGATATGGCCAAAAAACTCGATATAAAACTCATCGTCGTGGACGCTCAGGACAATCCTGCAAAACAACTCAACGACATAGAAGACCTTATAGAACAAAAAGTCGATCTAATAATAGTCAATCCTTGTGACAGCGATGCCGTAGTCTCAGCGGTCGAAAGCGCAAACGAAGCCCACATACCTGTGATAACCGTCGATAGAGCGGCTAACGGTGGAAAGGTCATCGTGCATATCGCCTCCGACAACGTAGCGGGAGGAAGAATGGCCGCTCAATTCATAGTCAAAGCACTGAATGGAAAAGGTAAAGTCGTTGAGCTCGTAGGTATCCCTGGAACATCCGCCGCAAGAGACAGAGGAAAGGGTTTTGAAGAAGAAATAGCAAAATACCCGGGAATAAAGCTTGTGGCAAAACAAACTGCCAACTTCAACAGAGCCGAAGGCTTGTCCGTCATGGAAAACATACTCGAAGCTCATCCCGATATAGATGCCGTTTTCGCTCAAAACGACGAGATGGCTCTCGGAGCAATCGAAGCCATAAAAGCCGCTGGAAAGTTAGATAAAATAATAGTCGTCGGTTTTGATGCCATACCCGATGCGGTAGAAGCCGTAAAGAGAGGTGAAATGGCAGCAACTATCGCACAACAGCCGTACAAAATGGGAGAGCTCGCTGTGCTGAAAGCCTTCGAATACCTCGAAACCGGAACGATCTATATCCCAGTGGAGCTAAAACTCGTAACCAAGGAAAACGCCGGAAAATGAAAAGGGGAGGGCCCTCCTCCCCTTTTATTCAACAACATCGTTGCACTATCCGCGAAGGAGGGTTCCAAAAATGATAGCAGTCGTGGGCAGTACGAATCTGGATATCGTCATGTACGTGGAAAGGTTTACAAAACCTGGAGAAACTCAAAAGGCAAAAAAACACGAATATTTTCCTGGTGGTAAGGGTGCAAATCAGGCAGTGACAGTTGCCAAGCTCTCCGGGAAGTGCATATTCCTTTCCGCTTTAGGGAAAGATGGAGAAGAGATGGCTAAAAGGTTCGAGGAATTTGGAATCGAAGGTTTTGTTATGTCAGATGAAAAAACGGGTAGAGCCTTCATAGAAGTGACAAAAGACGGGCAAAATAGAATAATAATTTTCTCAGGGGCCAACGCTAAATTAACAAAAGAGCTCGTCATGTCTCATTCGAGCGATCTTTTAAGAGCCGACATTCTTCTCATACAGAACGAGGTACCTTTTGAATCGAGCCTCGAAGCCGCCAAAATCTTTAAGAAAGCCGGTAAAACTGTTATCTTCGACCCGGCCCCAGCCCAAGGCATAGGAAAAGAGATCTTTCAATATGTAGATTTTTTGACACCAAATGAAGAAGAAATGAAAGCCCTTACGGAAGAGTTTTTTGGAAGTTTTCAAAGC
>JALWSA010000026.1 GCA_026993805.1 Thermotogaceae bacterium
CGGAGCGTTCCTGAGCGTAGGGGAAACGGGAAATTTCAAAGAGCTCATGACAGGTGGAAGAGGATTCATAGCTCTGGCTGCAATGATTCTTGGCAATTGGAATCCCGTTGGAGCAATGCTTGCTTCGCTTCTCTTTGGCGCTTCGGAAGCTTTCGCCAATCAGCTTCAGAGCAGCAAATATATAGAAGTACCAGCAGCTGTGAAGCCTCTCTTTAACATGGTTCCTTTCATCGTTACGCTAATCGTCATAAGCGGATTCATAGGAAGAACACGTCCACCAGCTGCCGATGGGATTCCGTACGAGAAAGCAGAGTGATTTAAAAAAGCCCCGGATTCCCGGGGCTTTTCTTTTCCTGACCTGATCTCACTGACCCATAAGCCCGTTCACTCTGTTGTAAAGATCTATCGAATTGTTTACGAATGAGATCATCCCGTTTATTATAGAAATCATATCCATAATGGAAACTATTGGACTGTCTGGAACGAATACGATGTCTCCCGGACTGAGCTGCGGGTTTTTACCTAACCTTTTGCCGTCTATCCATGACATGTCGTAAACTTCAATGGTACCTTTAACGCCACCCCTGAAGACATATACCTTATCTTTTACCGCGTTTTTGGTGAATCCACCTGCTCTCATGACAGCGTCTAAAAGTGTGGTCTGGGTATCGATATAAACCACACTGGGCCTCAAAACTGCTCCTAAAACATACACGCGGTTGAAAGTACTCGGCCGTACATATACCACATCTCCACCCTTAACTTGGACTGATGAGAGCTTCTCGTAGTCCATCTCATAATCCTCTCGCTTCCCCGATCCACGTATGATCGTCAAAGAGCGTTTTTGCTCCCAATTTCTCAGGCCACCCGCAAGGGCGAGTATTTTCAAAACGTTGAATTCTTCGCCGCTTCCAATGTACACTGGTCCCGGATTGTCCACATCACCTAATACATAAACGAAACTATCGTCTCTGTCCTTTATAAAGATCACATCGCCATCTTGGAACTTGAAGTAATCGGTTTTTTTGTAACCAGATGTTATTTTGAAGATCTTATCACCGCGAAATACTTCGTATTCCACAACGTTGGGGGATAGCCTCAGTTTTGCCGAAAGTTCTTTTAAAGAGTAATTAGAGGGAATGTAATATATACCCTGAGCTATTCCTTTACCGAAAATCATCACTCGAACTCTATCGAAGCTTATCTTTACAAAATCGTTATCATCTAACTCGAAATCAATGTCAGACAACTGGGAGACCATTAAATCTTTTGAGAAAACCTCCTTACCTTCCCTGATGACAGATACTCGTAATTTCTCCTTTTTATCTATTCCAGAGGGGATTCCTCCCAACTTTGAAATAAGGTTGTACAGGTGATGGTCTTCATCCCACGCAAGCGTAACATATCCAGATCTCATAGCATCGCTCAGAATAAAGACACGTATGTTCTTTTTGATTTTTACGTTTATAACTCCACCATTTTTAAGGTCTCCGGATAATACCACTATTTGATCTTCTGGTACCCCGAGTTTTGCAATTATGGCATCTTTTGTTATTTTCTCCTGTGCAGAAAAGTACAATGCCCGGGATATATCCCCAGTTACATAAACGACTTTTTGGAGTTTAGGAACGATCACAGCAACATCTCCGTCTTCAACTTCAAAATCCTTTGCTCCAGTGGTGATATCCTCAGCCTTCACAGTGTATATCTTACCTTCTCTGTAAATTCTTACTTCATCAACTTTTGAAGGATCAATAGAAATACCGTTTTCCAGCAAAAGAGATCTCAGGGATTCCTTTCTCTCCAAAAGTCCTATGAACCCCTGTTTTGAACCGGGGAGAAACACTTTACCGAAAGGCGCCGGGGTGATGTAGACATAGTCCCATTGATGGAGCTGGTAATTCTTATCCTTGTGGAGAACATCCCCGCTCGTTATGAAAACGGTTTTTCCATCGTGGCTGGTAACGAATATTCCCAATCTTTCATTGGAAATGTTCAATTTAAACAAAAGATTTTTCAAAGACGGCTCCTCAACAGACGAGAACTCAATAACTCCGCCATTTCCGCCGAGAAAGTTTACATAAACTTTTACAGGAAATGTTCTGTGCACCATCACTATGTCGCCATCTTTTACAGGAATGTCTGGAATCTCCTTAACGTTCGTGACCATAAAAGCATCTACTTTTTTCCCGTTTCTCAGCAGTGTGATTTCTCTTTTTGCTTCATAGGCGAACGATACTCCCGCAACCGAAAAAACCGTCTTTAGAGTGGGATTCATCCTTTCGGAAACTTGAACAGCCGTTGAAACCTCCCCAACGAGATATACATTTACGGGCTTGTACCTGTCCAAATAGATGATGTCACCATTCTCTATGGGTTTCATCAGCGCCTGGGTGTCCGTTGGAGAGATTGTTATCTTTTCATCACCACGATACAGAATGATTTCCTTGAGAGAATTGGGGTCAATATCGGCACCAGCCATTGACAGTGCCTGAAGCAAAGTTGTATCACCGTTTATCTCGTATACTCCTGGGAGTCGCACATCGCCAAAAATCCCCACCGAGCTTGGCTGTGGTATGTAAACTATATCTCCCGGCTCCAATATGGGATTGAAAGCATTGTCGCCGCTATAAAAGTATTTTTTAACATCTACGGCAATCACCTTATCCCTTCTTATTATCTTTATCTTGTCCAATCCGACTGTTCTTACTTTCATGAGACTCAGAAGATTGACGAGTCGTCTCTCCTCTGGCCTAAAATAAGTAATATCCAAAGTTCCAGAAACTTCGCCTTGGAAAAGTACATATTCGGGTTTTGGCTTTACGACGGAAACGGCGACCACACTCGTTGAAAGATAAGAACTCGCTGACGTAGAGATGATTTTTTCCACCTCAGAAATGTCCATTCCTTCAACTTTCTTTCTCCCAACATAGGGGAGAGCAGCATACCCATCCATATCCACCGTTACATCTATACTTATTCTGCTACCATTTGACAAATAAATGCTGACATTGAAAACATCTCCTATTTTAAGTTTGTATGAAAAAGACAAAGCGAGGAGTACTATTAACAACAGAGCTGTGAGAAGCTTTCTATTCATTCTACCCACCTCACTTTATTGAAAATTACGAGTACAGATGAGAATTTATCGCCAAGGTATTCAAACAGCTCTTGTGCGGCAGCTTTTGTGGTGTTCATCTCTCCTATTACAATCAGTGCTCTGTCAATTTGGTTTGTTAGCTTTCCGTAGGCCAAGGGGTCTGTGGAAAATGCTGGGGCTTCGACTATTACGAAATCGTGTTCTTCTCTAAGAGAACTTTCGAAGCTCTCAGATGACGTGATAATGACATCAGCTCCGAGTTTTTCAAAAGCACTTTTTAGTTCGCGTGTGATGGATGTTTTTCCGTCTCCTTTGTTAGGACTGGCAACGAGCAATGCACCTTTTTCATCCTTCAGCTTCAGCGCGAGCTTTTCCACGTCTTCTTTGAGATGGTTTAAACGGATTATATGATATTTTTCCAGGCCTTTTTCCCTGCTGTATATTGAATAATCTGTGATCGCTGGATGTGTGCTTTCTCTCCAAAAGACTGCCAAAATTCCCAAGAACAGTCCCAGAGCTAATCCAATCGCTCCCACAAGCTTCGTTGAAAGGATTGTGGGTATGTGTGTCAGTTTTGGAGCTGAGACAACAGTGACAGGGGATACGAGCGAGATTTCAGATAAAAGCGTCTGAAAATACTGCTGCCATACGTAGGAATTCATCGTTTTAAGAAGTTCCACCCTGGACTGAAGGAAATAATATTCCGGTTCGAGTTCTAAGAGTCTTTTAAAATCGTCCATATATGCTTTTAAAGTTGACTCGTAATCCTTTGCTTGCAGTATCTTCAATGCTGCGATTCTTTTTTTCAAATCGCTTATTCGTTCTTCGAGAGCTTTTATTTGAAGATTGTCTCTTGGAGTCAAGACCCTGCTTTGAGATAATAGTGTCTCGAGATTTATAAGATTTGATATAAGCCCTCCTAAGGCTCCGGCGGCTGCACCGCGATAATAAGATTCCAGATACCCCTGAGGCAGGTTTTCTTCCTTAAAGCCTTTTACAGATAAAGATGCTGCCAGTGCACTTGTTTTTAACTTAGTAAGAGCCTCCGCACCGTAAGAAAGTTCATCTTCAAGTGAAAATAGCTCGTTTTCCTTTTGAAAATCAACGAGGGCTTGAAGTTGTTGCCTGAGGCTTTTTTCAAATTCCGCAATTTTTTCCTCCAGAAACGATTTTTTCTTTGATATCGACTGTTCCGATAGGGATTTTGTAAAGCTCACAAAAGAATCAACAAGTGCTTTAACGACATCATAGGAAAGCTTGGGATCTTTGCTTTTGTATGCCACAGATACAAGGGATGATTTTCCCACTGTTGATATGTCGAGGTTCTTCTGAAGGGAATTTACAACGATTTGGACGAGGTCGTCTTCTGTAAAACCTTCTTTCAAGAGTTTTTCCCGGATCTTTGGAGTCATGAAAACATCGACTAAATTGAGTTTTTTAACTACCGTTTCAAGGACATCCCTACTTTTCATAATCTCGATATAATCATCCACACCTGATGGCTTTGAGACCCCAACCACCGCAAGTATTCCCTGCAAAGATCCCAAGGATGGAGCAGAAGTTCCTTCTATCTTTAAAATAGCTGTAGACTCATATTTTTTCGGAAGGACTTTGTAAATCAGGACAGTTGCTATGGCCGTGACTATAACCACAGTCAAGAAAAGCACCTTCCAGCGCTTAAACATACGCATTATGTCGCCAAGTGTTAGCTCCACCGTTTTTCACCCCGCTTATGCTTTTCTTCGACCTTGTGCGATTATAACAAAAATTCCCGGGGCTTCTGCCCCGGGAAAGCATTATTTCTCAGTGAGCTTCTCACCTTGCTGGCTTGTCTTTTGTTGCCTCTTCAAGGGCGAGAAGCCTTTCCCATCTCTTATCGACGTAATCCTGAAGCTCCTGAACGATCTCATCTGCATCGGGTCTTGAAAGAAGCGGTTTGAACCTTCCTTGGGCTTTTAAGAACTCTATGATCGGCTTAAACTGTCTTGGTTTTCTTGTGACCCTGTAAACTCCTCTTTCGACCTCGTAGAGTGGCCAGTACTTGGTTTCAACAGCGAGCTTGGAAATGGAGTTGGTAGCGCTATCTGGTATTCTCCAGAATCTGGTACACGGAGAAAGGGCGGCCAAAAATGCTGGACCATCGAAGTTTAGAGCTTTCTCTACTTTCATGAAAAAGTCAGCCGGATCGCTTATAGAAACAGTCGCGGCATAGACATTTTCATGTGCAGCTACGATTTCAACAATGTTCTTTTTGAGCTGGGGTTTGCCTGGAATCTTCTTTCCAACTGGAGCTGTCGTGGTGTTAGAACCGGGCGGGGTGGAACCGGATCTCTGGTTACCAGTGTTCATATAACCTTCGTTATCGTAGAGGACATAGAGAACCTTATGACCCCTTTCCACCATTCCCGATAGCGACTGGAGTCCTATGTCGTATGTTCCACCGTCTCCCGCGAACGCTATGAATGCGTACTTTTTATCCTCAGG
>JALWSA010000027.1 GCA_026993805.1 Thermotogaceae bacterium
GTTTCAAGGCCTTGTATGACTACCGCGCTTCTGTACTGGTTTGCTTTCACATCGGCCTTCGTGATGGTGTACACACAAAAGGTGCCGTCTTTTGATATCTGCGGGCTTGAGAGATAGACAAATCTGGAGAAGGTTTTCTCATCCCAACTTTTGCTCACATCATCACCTCCCTCTGGAGAGAGAGTATATCTCATGATTTTTCGAAACTTAAAAAGGGCACGTTTCGTGTAAAATAACTTGACAAGGAGGGAAAGGAATGTACAAGAAACAAATACTGCTTGGGCTCGTCTATTTTCTTGGCTACTGGGTAGCTCTTCCAGTGATTTTAATTCTCCTTGGAAACGAATTTTTTCCACATCAGCTGCAAAGCTGGGCAAAGCTTGCTGGAGCCATCATGTGGCCTGCTGGGCTTTTCTTTTCCATGCTTTCTGCTGCATACATGATAACGGACGGAAGGGGGGCTCCCATGTCGTGCTGCCCTCCTAAGAAGCTTGTCAGGTGCGGAATTTATTCTATGTGCCGCCATCCAGTATATCTTGGGTATTTCTTTTACATCACCGGCCTTTCGCTCTTTTTTAAGAGCTTGGGCGGGCTATTCTTCAGCCTCGCGCTTTCGGCTCTCACTGCCCTTTGGGCCGTTTTGGTGGAAGAAAGAAGGCTTTTGAAGAAGTTTCCAGAGTACCGTGAATACAAAAGACAGGTTCCGGCTTTCATACCAAAAAAGCCTGAAAAGGACGAGCGGTGCCCGCCGCTCTTTTTCATGCTGCTTTTTTTCGTGGGCCACATAGTTTCGTGGTTTACATGGCACATAAGGTTTGAAAAAGACGATAAGGTTCCCGAAGAAGGGTACCTTGCTGTTGCAAATCACACCACATACCTTGATTTCGCCGTGGTCATCTATACTCTGGGGCATTTCCTATCCTTCCCTGTCTCTCTCTTTCACTACGAAAGGCACAAGTGGCTTTACAGGTCAGTGGGAAGTTTTCCGATAAAGCGGCACGAACCGGATGTAAGGGCTATAGCAAGGCTCATATCTTATGTTAGAAGGGGCGGCCGTGTTGGTATATTCCCGGAGGCTGAAAGGAGCTGGGATGGAAGGTTTCTCGGTTTTAAGGAAGGTTTTGAGAAACTTCTTGAGAAGGTCCCAAAACCGATCGTTGCAGTAAGGATAGAGAAGGCGCATCTTCTGTTCCCAAGATGGGCCAAGACCTTCAAACCTGGAAAAGTGTATGTGAAAGTAAAGTGCTTTGACGATCCAAAGCAGGTTGAAGAGTTCTTGAGCGGCGAGTATGTGAGCTCGGATGATGTTTATCCGTCTTATAAGGGTGTGGAGAATTACGTTTACAGGTGCCCTAAGTGCGGGAGCATAGCGAGTATAAGGTCAAAGAAGACGGGGTTTTACTGCAGGGAATGCGGTTTTTCCATGGAAAGACCAACGGCTGGTCAGCTCTGGCAAATCAGAGACGAGAACAAAAAGGCTCTGCAGCTTCCTTTCACGGATAGGGCAGATCTTCTGGATCCTTATGGCAGAGTTTTGAAAAGGGGAATAAGGGTTATTATGAACAAAAGCGCGCTTGAGTACGACGGGAAGGTTATAAAAAGGGAAGATGTAAAGGCGTTTTTGGTCGAAGGACGCCATGAAGTCTTCTTTTACGACGGAAAAGAGATCGTGGGTTTTAAGTTTAAAAAGACCAGTGCCCTTTTGTGGAACGATCTTTACGAAAAGTTCTGGAGGTGAAAAAGATGTCAAAGGAAAGGAAACCCCTTAGCGAGATACTCGACATGAGCGGAAAGAGGGTCATGATAACGGGTGCAGGTGGGGGTATAGGTCTGGCGGCTGCCAAAAGGTTCGCGGAAGCCGGTGCGGACCTTCAGCTCGTGGACATTGACAGGAAAAAGCTCACCCTTGCAAGGAAAGCCATTCAGGAGATTTCAAGCGTTGATGTGGAGACTTTCAAGGCGGATCTTTCAAAGAAAGAAGAGATAGACGCTCTCTGGAAAGATATTGAAGGCATGGAGCCGGATGTTCTCATAAACAACGCGGGAGTGTATGTTTTCAAGGACTTTCTGGATATAGACGAAGAGTTTTTGAATTTCATGATGAAGGTGAATTTCGAGTCCACTTTCTGGATGTGTCAGCATTTCATAAGGAGAAGACTGAAAAAGGGCGGTGTGATAATAAACCTTGGCTCCATAGAAGCGATTATGCCTTTTGCTTTCGGGCTCGTTCACTACGACGCCGGAAAGACGAGTGTCCTTGGACTGACAAGGGCTCTTGCAAGGGATTTTGCAAAGCACGGCTTCAGAATAAACGCCATTATTCCCGGCGGAATAGACACTCCCGGAGTAAAGAAGCTAAAGAAAGAAGCTGCTTCCAAGCTCAAAGTCGATATGATAAAGCTCGGAATAGATTTCAAATCGCGACTTCCGATGGGAAGGTTCGGAGATCCGGATGAAGTCGCAACTGTGATGCTCTTTCTGGCTTCCGATATGGCTTCCTACATAACGGGTGCCATGATTCCAGTCGATGGAGGGTTCCTATCGGCTTGAAGGAAGTACACCCTGTAATAATTTCGGCGAGCAGAAGGACTGATCTTCCCGCATTCTTCATGCAGGATTTCCTGAAAAGCTGGAAAAGGGGATACACCCTTTGGAAGAATCCTTTCAATCCAAAGCAAATCAAGAAGGTGTTTTTTGACAAAACAAAGGTCGTGGTTTTCTGGAGCAAGTACCCTTCGGGCTACATGAGACACATAAAGCAGATCGATTTTCCACATTACATGCTCTTTACGCTAAACCTTTACCCCGAACTTGAGAAGAATCTCCCGCCTTTTGAGAAAAGAGTTGCGATTTTCAGGGAAGTTTCAAAAACAATCGGGAGCGAAAAGGTGATCTGGAGATTCGATCCGATAGTTCTTGTCGAAGGTCTCATAGATGCGAAGGAGATCGTGAGAAGGTTTGCGGTGGTAGCGAAGGCTCTGGAAGGTTTTACGAAAAGGGTGATAATAAGCTTCATGACGCCGTATAGAAGGGCTGTGTCGAGAATGAAGAAAAGCGGTCTTCTGTACCACGAACCGACGATGGATGAAGTTGAGTACATAGCCGCGTCTTTGAGCGAGATAGCGGATGAACACGGCATGGAGGTTCAGAGCTGCGCAGATAGATTCGCCGCGCTCGGAATTCTGGAGAGTATGGGAGTAAAACGAGGGGCATGTATAGATAAAGAGTACATTTTGAGGGTTTTCAGGGATGTTGAGGGAATAGAGGCAGTGGTCACTCTAAAAAAAGATAAAGGTCAGAGATCTCTTTGTCTCTGCGCGGAGAGTGTGGACGTTGGGGAATACGGTACGTGTAAATTCAATTGCCTTTATTGCTACGCTATATGACTATTAGCTGTGGTAACATTGAAATGAGGTGTTAAAGAGTGAGGTTAAGAAAGGGCTTTAAAAGTTTTGGTAGAGAAGTCGGGATAAAATTGGTTCTCTCGATGGTGATCGTGCTCATAGGCACGTTTGTGGCTGTCCATGCGTTTATGTACAGGGTCATGAGTGAGGATTACGGTAGACTGCTTGATCTCAGCATGGATGGAATAAAGTGGGAGTTGGAAACTTATAGGAGCGAAGTTCTGAGCGACGTCGAGAATTTTTTGAAAAGAAGAGTTAGACCCCAAGATGTCGTTTATATCGTTAAAGATAATAAACCCGTGTACAATATCGAAAATTTTTCCGAAGAACTCCTGAGAAAGATAACGATGAGGCCCGTTTACGTATACAAGGATAGGGTTTTTTGGAATTTGGTGAGAGGAGATGTAATAGCAGGGGTTGAACTCGGCGAGGATTTTCTTAGAAGGCTATCTAAGAATCTAAAAGGCAACGGATTCGTCGTTGTCGATGCCGGTGGAAGGTTCATAGTACCGTATTTCGTGGATAGCGAGAAATTAAAAGAGGAGCTTGCCGGTAAGTTTGGCAGGTTTTCTTTGAGATTCGGCGAAAACGAATACATAGTTGGTTCGCTGAATTTGTACGGTTTGAGAATTTACCCGTTCCTTTCCACGTTGATCTTCAAAGAGATTTTTAGGAGTCTGGTGTGGACCCTTCTGATCTCCTTCCTGGCCGGACTCGGGATAATAACTCTGATCTCCATTAGAATTGCGAGATATCTCAGCAGCAATTTGAAGATGGTGCTTGATGGGTTTGAGAGACTAAGGGAAGGGAATTTTGAGTTTTTTGAAATAAAGTCGGAAGACGAGCTGGGAATGATGATGGCGGAGTTCAACATAACCGTCGCGGTTTTGAGAGATGCGATGGAAAAACTCCGATTGGCAAAGGAGATGGCGGAGGAAGCGAGCAAATCTAAAAGCATGTTCTTGGCTTCCGTCTCCCATGAGATAAGAACACCGCTCAATTCGATACTTGGGTTCACAGAACTACTTTTGAAAGAGGAGAAGGATCCCAAAAAGAGGGAGTACCTCTCCACGATTTACAAGAGCGGAGAGCATCTTTTGAGTGTCATAAACGAGATATTGGATCTTTCCAAGATAGAAGCCGGAAGGATGGAACTCACTTTTGAGAGATACAACCCTGTGAAGCTTGTGGAAGAGGTTGTGAGGATGTACCAGCCTATAGCTCTTAAAAAGGGAATAAACATAACCATGAGAGTTGAGGGGAAACCTCCTAAAGAGGCGATTGGGGACCCCTTCAGGATAAAACAGGTACTAATAAATCTCGTCTCGAACGCCGTCAGGTTTACAGAAGAGGGATATGTCGTTTTGTCTCTGAAGAGGGATGGGGACAGTTTGATCTACACTGTGGAGGATACGGGAATAGGGATACCGAAGGAGAAGATAGACACTATATTCGAGCCGTTTACTCAGGCGGATGCGAGTGTCTCCAGGAAATTCGGTGGTACGGGTCTGGGTTTGACGATAGCCAAGAAACTCGCCAATCTGATGAAGGGTGATATATGGATAGAGAGTGAGGTAGGGAAGGGAACGAAGGTCTTTTTCAAGATTCCAATCGAGGTTGTAAAAGAGGAAGAAGTGAGACGCAAGATGATAACTGAACCAGATTTGGCGTTGGTGTATCTTGAAAATGGAGAATTGAAAGATTTTGTGGTCGCAATGTTCAAGGAATTGGGGTTTACCGTTGAAGAAATGGAAAGCATGGATGATTTGGCGGCTGCTTTAGAAGAGAAGGTACCGAGGGTGGTTGTCTTGGAAGCCAATACCACAGCGGATGTTAAAGGCAAGATGAGGGAGATGAATACGGTTGCTTTTCTGCCCCCAGGATCGTCGAAGGTTTCTTTGAGAAATGTTATGTTCATACCTTCGGACCTTCCGCAAAATCAGATTAAATCGGAAATTTTGGGATTCCTTGGTATCTCTTTGAAAGAACGTCTGAGGATAGGAATAGTCGAGGACAACGAAGTCAACAGGGTGCTCATAAAGAAGATGCTCCAGAAACTCCTGAAAGATCATGAAGTGGTTGAATTTGAGAATGGTGAAGAGGTTGTGAAGGCTTTCAAGGAAGGAGAAGATCTGGATTTGATTTTGATGGATGCGAGAATGCCGGTTATGGATGGTTTCACTGCGACCAAAGTTTTAAGGGAAGAAGGGTACGAAGGTGTGGTGATAATGATTTCGGCGAGTGTTGGGAGGGAAGATATAAGGAGAGCGGTGGAAGCTGGATGTGACGACTTCGTCCCGAAACCCGTGAAATCCGATATCCTGGGGCTCAGTATCTGGAAGTTCTTTCCAAAAGCGACGAAAAAGCTTGAAGTGAAGGAAAAGGCAGAAGTAGGCGATGGGGAGAAAAATGGAAAGGATTTGATAATAGCTGCATTGGAGAAACTCAAGAGTGAGATGGAAATGGGAGATGAAGTGGCTTTGGGGATGATGAAGGATTATTTGAAATTTTTGAAGAGAAAGCTTGAGGATCTTAAAAAGGCTGTTGAAAACAGGGATCAAGCAGCTGCAAGAAGGGTAGGACACGATCTTTCCGGCTCCGGCGAGATGTACGGTCTTCCTGAAATAAGCAAGCTGGGAGATGCTATAAGGAGGTTTGCGAAGGAAGACGACTTCCGATCGTTGGATACACTTGTTGAAAAGTTGGAAGATGCCATAAAGAGATACGAAGAGGGCATGAAAGAGGTTCAGTCATAGCCCAGCATTTTCAGTGATTTTATCAAGATTGCACTCAGGAAAATGGCTATTAGCAGGGCTGATAAAGTGTTGAATCTGGCCAAGATTGAAAGAAATGAGAAGCTTAGATTTATCAGATAAGTGCTTAAGGTTGTCATTTTTACGTTCCCTATTCTCCTTTTGAGTTTATCGTAGATGTGATCTCTATCCCCTTTCATTGGATTTCTTTTGTGAAGAGTCCTTCTTAGAAAGCCAGCGGTGAAGTCCAGAAGGTAGATCCAAAGCGGGAAGATATATTGTACAGCACTGTGGAAGTCGATGGGTTTTACACTGGATAGATACACAACTGATAGAGATATTCCCAGAAGGTAGCTTCCGGAATCTCCCATGAATATCTTGGCTGGAGGAAAGTTGTATATTAGAAACCCAAGACTTGCTCCCGTGAGTGATAAAGCTATTTCTTTCGATGTTCCGGAGGATGAGAGAATGACGAAAAAGACCAAGGATATGGCGATGTTCCCGGCACATACCCCATCCATTCCATCGATCATGTTAACGGCATTTATCAAAACTACCACACCCAGGATCAGAAGGAAGAGCCATGTATCTATGACGTTGTGAAATGTGAGGACGACGTATATCGCTGTCAGGAGTTCTATGCTCAGGCGGAGTTTTGGTGATAGGTTGAACACATCGTCCAAGAAACCAACGGCTGTTAATATTGCGATCATCACTAAGAGTTGAGAGTGATTCCAGAAAGTCGGGAGGAGCGAAAAAAACATCGCTATTCCACCCATGTACGGAATGGCTTTCGAGTGGGGTTTTAGCATACCATCGGGTCTATCAACGAACTCTCCTTTTCTCCCTATTAATATGAATATCGGGGTTAGGATAGCAGAGAGAACGAGTGAAACTAAGAGTGGCAAGCTCAGGATTCCTCCTCTGCCTCAGCGTAGCTCTTTATGGTCTGCTCTATGAGAAGGAGAAATTTTTTGGCGTCTTCAGGGGAGTATTCCTCTTTGTCTTCAAGTTCTTCGACCAACTCTTCCAGAGTTTTCCCTGCATCCTCAACGCTCAAAACTTCCTCGAATTCTTCCAGCTCTTTCAGAAGTTCTTCGGCTTTCTTTTCCACCAAGAGTTCGTCACTTTCCGTCAGAGATTCTTTTACCTCGAGCGGCTCGGTGAGCTCTTCAACTATGGCTTCTTTTTCAGATGCTTCTGGTTTTTCTTCCACTTCTTCTTTTTCCTTTGCTTCCGCTTCTTCCTCTTTTACTTCTTCTTTTACTTCGGGAATCTCTTTTTCAGATACGAAGCCCTCCTCACCGTAGATCAACCTGTCCACAACATCTAAAGGTGAGTTAAAGATCTCGTCGAGGTCTATTTCCTTTTCAACTTCCTCGGGTTGGACTTTTTCAATCTCTTCCACAATACCTTCTTCTGGTACTTCAACTTGTTCTATGGATACCTTTCCTCCTGCCATTTTCACGAGTGCTGCCGTTATAAACCCAGTGCGAGCCTCAAAGAAGAACACAATGAAAAAGACGATTCCAAACGTTCCAGCGACTATGATATATAGTTTTAAATTGGATGAGAAAAAGCTTGGTTTAGGTTGCTCTTCTTCGGCTTTGGAAGTGGTTTTTGTGGCTGTTTCTTCGGTTTTTGGAAGCATAAGCCATTTTTCCCATTCTTCTTCCTTCTTTCCTTCTTGAATAGCCTTAATTATGCTCACAGCGATGGCATTGTTGGGATAGAGAGACAGGAAATCCTTTGCTGTTTCGTAGTCACCTATTTTGTAAGCGCAGTAGCCTATTTTGAATTTCACATCGGGATCGTAGTATTCAAGTGAGGGGTCTTCTACAAGGGCCTTTTTAAGCCATTTCACCGCGTTCCTGCAATCTTGGACCTGGTATGCCCTTATTCCAGCTAAATAATATTCCTTTGCGCTCCTGGCTTGAGCATGAATAAAGCTTATTGAAATTAGAAGGAGAATAAGGGTTATTATGTGGATTCTTCTCATCATGGCATAACTACTCCCGCTCCAAGGGAATACACATGAATCTTATATCCCTCTTCACTCTTTCCAACTACATAGAGCTTTCCAGAGCACACGAATCCATCCACAACCTCGTAGTCCAGTCTTTGGATGTACTTGAGAAGCATCCTATTCTTTAAATCGGCAAACATGACAAAGTTTTTACCCAGTATGACCAAGACATCGAATTTCTGCGCGTATATGAGCTTTAGCTTTCCGGTCCATCCGTTTCCTACCATGTAGCTTTCCTTCTCTTTCATATCATACACCATCATATAATGTTGAGATGTCAGTATATAAAGCTTGTCTTTGACTTTTAATGCATAAGTTGCATCTAAGGCATAACCCGGTTTGGCTATTGAAGACAGAGAGAGCTTTTGGATTACGCTACCGCTCCTGTCCACAAAAGTGAGCATCTTGTCGGTTAAGAATATGAACTCATTTCCAGAAAGGGGTATCAGTCTTCCAGACGTCCCCTGATTTTTGTCTACTAACCTGAAACCTTCACCGTCGTACACCATGAGCTTTATCGTTCCACCTTCACCCAATTTGAGTGCGTAGACGTTTCCATCATCCGTTATTAAGAGATCGATGACGTTTTCGAGGTTGAGGCTCTTAAGATCTTTTATCTCTCTGAAGCCTATTACATCCACTCTGCATAATGTCTTTGAGTTTTTCAATACAGTCAATATTTCCCCGACATTTTTCATGTACTGGAAGCTTCCTTCTTCCCACAGCTCTTTGCCCCGGAATATACCTTTTGTGGATGCGAAATAGGGTTGATCAGATATGCATCCTCCGGATGTGTAATCCGGTATTGAGAGTGTCAGTTGTTCATTTAGAATGTCCGTGATGACGAATCCTTGTGGCTCCGAGAACCCGGTAGAGGGAATAGAAATGGTCGTTTTCTCTTCCACTTCCTTCTTTTCTTTCTTCTCTTTTGGAGGCAGCCCTTCTCGTTTCACCACTTCTTCGGGGGCGTATTCTCTGTAAGTATCGCTTTCCAGGGGTGGTGGCGTTGGAACTTTATCGAGGTTTATGAAAGCCTTTATCGTGTTCATGACAGTTTGATCCATGTAGTACCTATCGAAGGATCCTGGGAATCTCAGCAGTGGTACACCTTCTATTTTTGCCGAATCCACGCTGACCACACCGTCCCCCTCGTCTTTTATGAGTTCTGGATAGAGTTTTTCAAGCTCGCTTCCTTTCACATCGATATCGAAGGGTGGCGTAGTTCCAACTATGGAAAGGTATTTGATGTCTTTCCTGTGACCAAAGGATTTGAGCATTTTGAAAATCTCCGAACCCGGAATGACGTCTTTGTAATAGTCGTTTATGGATTCTATATAGGTGAATATATGAAGCTTCAAATTATCGACGGTTTTCTCAGATAGTCCCAGAAGTTTCGCGGCAGTGTCCGAGGGAACACCATAAAGCATCTTTGAAAAGTACAGGGGATTGGCCACATTCGTACCTTTGCTGGGCACAGAGATCAGAATGAGTTTTCTGACGTTTTTGATCTCTGGATGACTTTCAAGGGCGAGTCTGGCGATGAGTCCTCCTATTCCATGGGCAATGATATGAAATTCCTTGTTGGCGTTTTCGGGTTTCTTCAATTCTGAAGCCAATTTTTCTGCTTCAAAATAGAGGAAGCTCTCTCTTCCGGTTTTTTCAAAAAAGCCAAAAGCTTCTTCCATGTAGTTATAGGATCTGGGAGAAACCAGCGGGTATCTGAATATGTATATGCTTCTATCGGGAAATTCTTTTTCCCAGAAGTTTATATCTCCGAGTTCTCCGGAAAATCTCGGATCCTCACCGGGTATGATTATTATGGCGGGCTTGACTGAAAGAACCTCTCTCACAATGTCCAAACCGTGTTTTTGTGCCCCCTTTGGGGAAAGGACTTTGACTCCAATTTTGGATGTGTGGAATGCGTATGCTTCCACGTAATATCCTTTGTCGTCTTTCCAGATAAAACTACCCGGAAATAGGTTTGGAGGGCCATCACCTTTTATGTAGGCCAGACTCAGGTTTGCATACCGCTCACCTAACATTCTGTCTGCCGGAAAGTATATCTTTATTCTCAGGGGTTTTAAGGCGAATTCGTCCCTACCGTCCGTTGGGGTGACGTCGTACAGATCTCCTATGAGATTGTAAGATGCTTTTATTTCATCGATTTGAGGCCCTCTTAGAACCTCAATTTTGAATTCCTTGCGTGATGAAAAGGCTCCTTCCGGAATTTCTATGTGTATGTTATTCACCACGTTTGGGGTTTCCTCAGTTTCCTGAGTTTGTACCTTTGCGCTTTTTTTACCACCCACCATGAGGTAGCCGACTACAATTGCGGCTACAATGATTCCTATTAGAGAGAAGAAAAGTACCTTCCTGGCGTATATGTTTTTAAAGGCGTTCCAAATCCTCAAAAGTATCTGCTTCATGATTTTCAACCCTTTCTCACAAGTTCTTTGACTTCGTTCAAAAATGAGGACGTGCGTTTTGCTCCAATTCTCTCCAATTCTGCTATTGTTTCTGAATATATTTCTTCAGCTCTATCAAGGGCTTTTTCCACTCCGATTAATTTCACAAGCGTCTTTTTCTTTTCGTCCATTCCCGTATCCTTTCCCATCGTTTCGGAATCTCCTATTACATCTTTGACGTCATCCATAATCTGAAATGCCACTCCGAATTTCCTGCCAATTTGCTCGAGTTTCGTGGCATATACTGCACCTTTCAGAATCGCGGGTGCGGAAAATGCGAATCCAAACAGTGCTCCTGTTTTCTTTTCGTACATGTCATATATATCATTCTCTGAGAAGTCTTCCATGTCCTCTAATTCAACATCGATGGCTTCACCTATCAGAACGTCGTAAGCGGATTTGGAAAATGCGGGGAATAGTTCAGGATAGTTTGACATAATCTTAAAACTCAGGAAGAAAAGTCCATCTCCTGCGAGCAGTGCCATGCCCTCTCCAAATACCCTGTGAAGAGCCTTTTTACCCCTTCTCGTTGTGGCGTTGTCGATTTCCGGCATGTCGTCGTGTATGAGGGTCCCGGAGTGGAGTAACTCCAGGGCGACTGCGGCATCTAAAACTTTGTCTTGAGCGATTCCAACATCTTCTGCAACGCTCAACATGATCTTAGAACGCAGCAGCTTTCCACCTGCCAAGGGAGTATAAGACATCGCTTGGAATATCTTCCATTTTCCTTCGGGAAGAAGCTCACGAATCCTCTTGCTTATCTTCTCCTCTTCTCTCATCAAGCATCCTCCTGAAGGCGTCTATGTCGAGATTTTCGATGAATTCTTTGAATTGCTTTTCTTCGTCTTCTTCGGGTTCTTCCTCGAGTTCTATTCCGTGTTCTTCAACTATTTCTGAGGAGACATAAATGGGGATGTCGCGTTTAACCGCAAGGATCATCGAGTCAGATGGACGGGCATCTATTTCCATCGTGGGAACATCTTCGGTCTCCTCATCGGCGTAGGTCAGATCCCTTATTATTATATTCGCATAGAAGGTGTTCTCTCTGACCGAGTGGATTATCACCTTTTCGATCTTAACGTCCAGAGAATCTAAAAGGTTGAATATGAGATCATGGGTGAGTGGGCGAGGTGTTTCAAGCCCCTCGAGTGCCATTGCCAAGACATACGCCTCACATGGCCCAATCCATATGGGCACAACTTTCTTGATTCCTTCAACTCCTAATAGAACAACAGGTGCGTTGTTTATCTTATCTAAAACGAGGGCTTTTATATACGCTTTTTTCATCGTCATCCCTCCCAAGCCCGATTATACTATTAACACTGTGCAATGAGCGATTGGAATTTGTATAGGCAGAGTTATACAATAGCATGTTGGCGGGATTACGATAGAAAAGGAGGTGATTGGTTTGAAGGAGCTGAAATTCGAAACGAAGAGTGGGTGGCTACTGAAAGATAGGGAGGCCATTGAGGGTTTTTCGAAGGGATATCTTGAATTCATCTCGAAGTGCAAGACTGAAAGGCAAACGGTCAGGTTTGCCGAAGAGGTTTTGGCAAGAGAGGGATTTGTTTCGATCGAAGATTATGATGGTACCATTCCCGGAAAGGTTTACATGAAATTCAGAGAGAAAGCACTCGTAGCCATGAAGATTAACTCCAAATTGACAGATGGTATGAACCTTGTTGTATCTCATATAGACTCTCCAAGGATCGATTTGAAGCCACACCCTCTCATAGAGGATGAAGGTATAGCACTTGCTAAGACCCACTATTATGGAGGAATAAAGAAGTACCATTGGTTCAACATCCCGCTCTCTATAATAGGGGTAATCGTGAAAGAGGATGGAACGAAGGTTGATGTCAACATAGGTGAGGAGGAAGGAGATCCGGTCTTCGTTATATCAGATCTTTTGCCACATCTCGATAGGAAGGACGAGAAGGTCTCTGAAAAGTTCCAGGCAGAAAAGATGAATCTAATAGTGGGTTCCATACCTTTGAAGGACGAGGAAAAGGAAGCAGTAAAACTCAACATTTTGAAGATACTCAATGAGAAGTATGGTATTAAAGAAGAAGATCTGGTTAGCGCTGATCTCGAACTCGTTCCCGCGATTCCACCAAGGGAAGTCGGTTTGGACAGGAGCTTTATAGGGGCTTATGGGCAGGATGACAGAATCTGTGCCTACACTTCTTTGATCGCTTTGATCGAATCCAATTCCAGTAAAAACATGGGAATAATACTTTTTGACAAGGAAGAAATAGGTAGCGATGGAAACACTGGTGCGAAAAGCAGATTTTATATGATGTTCTTCAGAAAGCTACTTAAAAAACAAGGGTTTAACGACGTGGAATGCGCTCTGGACGAAGCATTGGAAAAAACCAACGTCATATCTGCGGATGTAAGCGCAGCCATTAACCCGTCTTTCAAAGATGTGCACGATATTCCAAATGCCGCTAAAGCCGGACATGGAATTGTTCTTACCAAATACACGGGTGCCAGGGGAAAAGCTGGTGCGAGCGAAGCGAGAGCAGAGCTTGTGGCAAGGGTCAGAGCCATATTGAACAAGCGGAAGGTTCTCTGGCAAGTGGGGCTTTTGGGTAAGGTCGATGTCGGTGGTGGAGGAACGGTTGCAAAGTTCCTCGCTGAAAAAGGAGCAGAGGTCTTGGATATGGGACCGGGACTCCTTGGAATGCATTCTCCATATGAAATAGTCTCAAAAGTCGATCTCTACGAGGCTTATGAAGCTTATAAGGCGCTTCTTGAGGAGCTATGATTTTCTGGTAAAATTTTGAGAGTGATATAATTCGCAACCGGGGGGGATTAATCATAGAGGCCGTAGTCGAAGTTAGAAACTTACAGAAATACTTTCCGATAAGAAAAGGTTTCATGGTAAAACGCATTGTAGGATATGTGAAAGCAGTCGATGACATTTCCTTCAAAGTTGAGAAAGGAAAGACGTTTGCATTGGTCGGTGAATCTGGATGTGGAAAGACTACCACTGCTAAAACCATTCTTAGACTCCATCAACCCACTGCAGGTAGAATATTCATAAAGGGTGTTGATACAACATATCTGTTCATGTCGCGTTTTGAAAAGAGGAGATACATATACGAAAATTACATAAAAAGGTTTGAAAGCGCCTTAAACGATGGTGGAGCAAAAAGCTTGAACGATGATGATCTCCCGTTCTTTGAAAAATTCCAGGAGCTTGGAAGAAAGGACTTTATGCATTACATGTTGGAATACATTGACAAAGAGATGTCCGAGAAGCTCTCGAAAGATCCAACCGAAGCCAGGTTGAAGTTCAGGAGGAGCATACAGATTGTCTTTCAGGATCCAATGAATTCTCTCAACCCGAGAATGACAGTTGGAGAGATAATAACGGAACCGATTCTTTTCCATGGGCTGGCTCAGAATAAGAAAGAAGCTTATGACATGGCAGCGGAGCTTTTGAAAAGCGTCGGTCTAAAAACCTACCACCTCGACAGATATCCCCATCAGTTTTCGGGGGGACAGAGGCAGAGAATAGCCATAGCGAGAGCGATATCGATAAATCCTGAGATAATCATATTGGATGAGCCCACTTCGGCACTCGATGTCTCTGTTCAAGCTCAGATAATAAACCTCTTCTTGGATCTTCAGGAAAAGCACGGTTTTACATACCTGTTCATATCGCATGACCTTGGTCTGGTCAGGTTCATAT
The DNA here is from genome assembly GCA_026993805.1 of Thermotogaceae bacterium. Taxonomy (GTDB): domain Bacteria; phylum Thermotogota; class Thermotogae; order Thermotogales; family Thermotogaceae; genus JALWSA01. The sequence goes on from JALWSA010000027.1 coordinate 14,349, forward strand.
CTCACGAAGTCGCTGTGATGTACCTTGGAAGAATAGTTGAAATGGGAGATACTCAGGAAATATTCGATAATCCTATTCATCCATACACCAAAGCGTTGCTCTCTGCGGTTCCGATACCAGATCCAAAGGTTGAAAGGAAGAGGGAAAGGATAATATTGCCTGGAGGAGTTCCGAGTCCTATAAACAGACCGAGTGGCTGTTTCTTTCATCCAAGGTGTCCTTGGAAGATTGAGGGAAAATGTGAGAAAGGGTATCCGCCAATGGTGAAAGTTAAGGAAAATCATTATGTAGCTTGTTATTTGGCATAAAAGTGTGAAGGGAGGTGGGTTCATCATGAGGAAATATTTGGTTGCTCTTGTTGTGATCGTTTTAGCTGTCGCTCTTATGGCTGTTCCGCCTTACGCTGCAAGTGACAAGTATTTGGGTGCTGATGCAACTGGTAAGAGGGGAGGAAAGCTCATTCTCGGTACTCTGAACGGTCCGAGGACGATGAACGATGTCGTGGCACAGGAGACCAGCTCCACAGCCATCATAGCTCGTTTCATGGCATCCCTTGTTGAAAGGGACAACCATGGTCTTTGGTATCCCGCCCTTGCGGAGAACTGGAAAGTGGAGCAGACACCAGAAGGAAAGATGGTTCTCACTTGGTACCTCAGAAAAGGGGTCAAATGGAGTGACGGCCATCCGTTCACGGCAGATGATGTTGTGTACACGATAAACAACATTTACTTCAACAAAGACATCCCCAACGACTTCCAGAACTTGTTCCCTGCGGATAACTGGCCAAAGGCGTACAAAGTTGATGACTACACCGTCAAAGTCGTTTTCAACAAAGTTTACAGGCTTGCATGGAGATACGTTGGTGGAACTCCGATATGGCCGAAGCACGTCATAGAGAAATACCTCGCTGAGGGTAAAGAGTTCAAGGAAATCTGGGGAGTAGATGCTATAAACAAGGGCGAGATCGTTGGTCTTGGTCCATTCATACCAGTTGAATACGTGCCTGCTCAGTATGTCAGGCTCGTCAGGAATCCCTACTACTGGAAGAAGGATAAGAACGGAGTGCAGCTTCCATACCTCGATGAAGTGGTCTACAAGATAATCCCCGATCTCAACGCAATGAAGCTCGCATTCGTGAACGGTGAGATAGATACCTACGGACCACGTGGAACGGAGTACAAAGAGCTCAAGGATCAGGCTGAAGAAAAAGGTTGGGTCGTCGGAACCGGTGGGCCGAACTTTGGAACCCAGTTCGTGACTTTCAACTGGAACTGCCCCGATCCAGTTAAGAGGAAATGGTTCAGGAACGAATACTTTAGGAAAGCAGTTGCTTACGCTCTCGACAAGAAGAAGATAATCGACACCCTTTACAACGGTTTGGCCGTTGAGCAGTGGGGTCCGATAAGCAAGGCCGCCGTTGAGTGGTACAACGAATCCGTTTTGACCAAGTACCCGTACGACCTTGAGATGGCGAAGATGATGCTCATGCTTGGTGGTTTCAGCTGGAACGAAGACGGTAAATTGATTGACTCCGATGGAAATGTGGTTAAATTCATACTCACCACCAACGCCGGTAACAGGGTACGTGAAGGAATAGGTAACATACTCATAGAGAGTCTGAAGAAGCTTGGAATGGAAGTAACCTTCGCTCCAATAGATTTCAACACCCTCGTTCAGAAGCTGGTTGTCAATGGAGACTGGGAAGCTGTCATAATCGGACTTACTGGAGGAGACGAGCCACAGGGTGGAGCGAACGTTTGGAAGGTAAAGGGTGCGCTTCACTTCTGGAATTACCATCCAGATGTTAAGAAGTTCGTCGATCCCAAAGACTTCTACTTGCCAGAATGGGAGCTCGAAATCGACAGGATATTCCAGGAAAACGTCAACTACCTCGATCACAAGAAGGTCTACGATATGTTCAGCAGGTACCAGCAGCTCGTTTCTGAACACTTGCCGCTCATATACACCACGCAGCAGCTCTTCCTCTACGCTTACACTAAGAAACTCCACAACGTTGATCCAACGAACATGGGAGGAATCGTGGGTTGGAACATGGACTGGGTCTGGAAAGAGCAGTGATGGTATCAGAAGGAGGGAATGGGGAGGGGGTTCTCCCCTCCCTTTAATTATGCGTGAGGGGTGAGAGTACGTGCTCAAGTACATAGCGAGAAGGCTAATAATCATGATTCCAGAGCTTTTAGTCATATCCTTTATGGTTTTCATGATAATGTGGGCCGCCCCAGGAGATTTCTTGGATCAATACAGGATGGATCCGTCTATATCGCCGGCGTTTTTGGAAGCTTTGGCAAAGGAGTACGGTCTTGATAAGCCACCACTTGTTCAGTACGGAATATGGCTCAAAAATCTGATCAAAGGGGATCTCGGTTATTCCTTCTATTACAGAAGACCCGTTGCAGATATGATATGGGAAAGGGTGTTCGCAACCCTGATACTTTCCTTTGTATCTTTCATAACTTCTTGGACTCTCGGAATAATTCTCGGCGTGTTTTCCGCGCTGAGGAAGTATTCGTTCTGGGATAAGTTCTTAACGGTAGTTGCCTTTAGTGGAATAGGCATTCCTGGTTTCTTCCTATCGCTTCTGTTGCTTTACTGGGCGGCGAAGACGGGATGGTTCCCGATAGGTGGAATGGTGTCCGTTGGGCATCCTCAAATGAGCACGTGGGAGAAGTTCAAGGACATACTGTGGCATTTGGCGCTCCCCACGATAGCGCTCGGTTTTGGAGGATTTGCGGGTCTGATGAGGTATATGAGGGGTTCGCTCTTAGATGTTTTGAATGAAGATTACGTTATGTTCGCAAGAGCAAAAGGACTTCCTGAGAAACTCGTTATTTACAAACACGCAATGAGGAATGCTATTAACCCGATGATAACCTTCTTGGGCTATAGCATTTCTGGTTTTCTTGGTGGTGGAGTTATCATCGAGACTATTTTTGCCTGGCCAGGTATGGGAAGGCTCGTTTATCAGGCTTTGATCCAACAGGATATATATGTGGTTATGGCGAGTGCCGTTATATCGGCAGTCATGCTCGTCATAGGCAACCTTGTGGCCGACATCCTTCTGGCTTTAGTCGATCCAAGAGTAAGGCTCGAGTGAGGTGAAAGTGGATGGCGGAAAAGGATAAAAAGGTTCTTCAAAATGCAAATAATTCAGAGGAGATAGAATTTGAGGAAACGTATTTGACGAGAGGACAGCTCGTTTGGAGAGCTTTCAAGAAACATAAGTTGGGTATGATCAGTCTTGTCGTTTTGGTAATCCTCTATTTCATGGCTATATTCGCTGATTTTCTGGCACCGTACGACCCGTACGAGCAGTCTCTCGCTCATTCTCTCATAGCTCCTACGAAGCTCCACTGGAAATATAAGGGAGAAGTCACATCGCCCTACGTACTTCCAACGGTGAGCTTCATAGATCCGTTCCGTTCGATGAGAGAATTCTACGAGATGCTATATCCGTTAAAAGTGGTCTTCGAAGGTAAAGAGTACGGCATAGGGAACGGCTATGTGATAAACGCTGGCAAAAAGATAGCGATATCACCTGAGGATAGGCTGACACCTTATTTTGTCGTGGAAGATATCATCCACGTTAAGACAGTTGATGGGCAGAGCTTTACCTTCAGAAGGGAGAGTGTCACGGATTATCTGCTCTTTGGATACAACGATGAGCTCTTGAAAAAAGGAAGGATGAAAGTAGACCTGAACTTCCCGACGGCAAGAGAAGCCATCTTGAACAAGATAGAGTTCAAGGAATTCGGTGATACGCTTAAAAGCGCAGGAATTGAGAAGGAAAACCAGATAGAGAGCATGTGGAAAGAGAGCGTTCTGAAGAAATTCGCGATAAGGCTACAGTCCTACAGTAAGTTCTCCATGGACATAGATGAACTGGTGAGAGGGCTTCCTGGCAGTGAAGGAATGAAAAAGCTCATACTGGCGTCCAAGGGCAGTGCTCAGGCTAACAACATAATGAGGGTCCTACTCCTGAGACTTGTGACCAAAAAAGACAAGAAGCTCATGGAGGAGCTTTCAAAGGGTTTACATCTCGAGGGATACGATTTGACGAATCCTCAGGTTGTCTTTAAGTTGATGAAGAGGCTCGGCTTCAGAGTAGAGGGGAATACCATTTACATTGAAAGGAAGGTTCTAAAAGACGTTGTGAGTCTGGATTTGAACGGAAAAGGCGTGGAGGACTTTGACTACAGAAGGTACAATTTCAAGTTTTTCGTGAAGAGCTGGGAAGGGAAACTCCTTTGGATATTCCCTCTAAGATGGCATCTATTTGGTGTTGATATTCCAAAGGGTGATCCGGCGGCACCCTATGTCAAGTACTACCTTATGGGTGCGGACAATTTCGGTAGAGACCAGTGGTCGAGGATCGTATTCGCATCCAGGATATCACTCTCAATAGGACTCATAGGAATGTTTATAACCTTCGCACTCGCATTGGTCTTTGGCGGAATTTCTGGATATTACGGAGGAATAGTCGATGAAGCGATGATGAGGGTTGCCGAGATAATAATGTCTATTCCGGGCTTTTACTTGCTGATCCTTCTAAGGGCGCTTCTGCCAATGGACATTCCTTCGACACAGATATACATGTTGCTGGTCTTCATACTCTCGTTCATAGGATGGGCTGGCACGAGCAGGGTCATAAGAGGTATGGTCCTATCGATAAGGCAGAGGGAGTTTGTTGAAGCGGCAATAGTGATAGGATTACCGGACTTCAAGGTTCTCTGGAAGCATGTTCTTCCAAACACCACGAGTTTCATGATAGTTGCCGCTACATTGAGAATTCCCGGATACATATTAGGAGAAGCAGGTCTCAGTTACCTCGGTCTTGGTATAAGAGAACCGGATGCAAGCTGGGGTCTCATGCTTGCCCAGGCTCAAGATGTCTATGTGCTCCAGCACGCGGCATGGTTGTTGATACCCGGTGCGTTCATATTCGTCACGGTTCTGGCTTTCAATTTCGTCGGAGACGCTCTGAGAGATGCTCTGGATCCAAGGTCTCTCGGGTGATTTTGGGTGCTGCTTTACAGGGTAAGGCTTTCTAAGATAATAGAAATTTTTCAGAATTTCATTCAAACGGAATTGGAAAGTTTCATGATTCATTCTTTCGATGTAGCGAAGATGGCTGCCGCCTTAGCGCGGCAGCTTGATTTTAATTCCACTTTGGCTTACCTGGCGGGTTTTCTCCATGATATGGGCCTCATCATATATTCGCGTATCTTTGAATGGGGGATGGGAGCGGAGGAGTCATCTCCTCTTTTGAAGAACGGAAGAATTGGATTTTCCATGGATTCCATAGTTACAAAAGTTGATAAGGACAACAAGCATGCTTTTGTATCCTGGGCAATCGCATCTTCTCTCGGTTTGTTGAGAGAAGAGCAGCTCAAAGGGATACTCCATCATCATTCTCCCAAACCACTGGAGCTCGATTTGGAATGGAAGACAGAACTTTGCACGCAGATTTTAATCGCCTCGGATACCGCATCGAGGGTTTTCAGAAGTTCAATTAGAGATGGAATAAGCAAAGCCTTTGAGAATACCCACAGAGCTATTGAAAAGCTCAAATTGGATGAAGAGATAAAGAGAGAAGTTTTAAATGTGATCAAAAGTCCCGTGGATGCGGCCATGATCTATGATACGAAAGCACACACGAAATACTTTTTAGGTTCTGACTTAGAGGTAGGCTTCGATGAATTGTTAGAGTTCTTCAAGATAATGGTGATGATCGTGGATTTCAGATCGAGCTTTACGCGAAGACATTCGATTTCGATAGCGGAACTCGCTTCCGACATCGGTAAAGAGCTTCTAAAGTCGGATCCGGATTCCAAAACGATGTTCGCTGCCGGGCTACTC
>JALWSA010000028.1 GCA_026993805.1 Thermotogaceae bacterium
CCGCTGAGAAGATCGAGCAGCCATGAAAGCTCCTTTTCGTTTTCTATCTTGTCAAGGGCGTTTTCCATCCTTTTGAATGTGACATCGTTGAAGAAAAGGTCGATTCTAACCCCAGATGAGAGTGCCCATTTTGGCGGCGGGGAATCAAATGCGACTGAGATGGATCGAGATGTTTTCTTTATCACAGTTCCCGTGAGGTCACTCTTTAGGGGATCTCCTTTGCTTGCCAGAACGACATCTCCGATGTCTATTTCCGTTTCGAAGGGCTTGGATCTTCCAAATTTGACGATGTAAAGCCCGCCTATGTCCCTTCCTTCGAGCCTTCCCTTGAGATTCAATATTGCCCTGCCTAACTTCTCTCGCTGGATGCCTGAGAGGGTTTTTATCTCTTGGAGGGCGGCCTTTTTTGATTCTTCTCTTTCAAGCTGAAGGGCCTTTCTGAGATCTTTGAGGTACTTCATTGTTTCATGTGCACATCCAGTTGCGGGAATGGTATCTCTATTCCTTCACTGTCGAGTTTTTCTTTAACTTTAATTGCGAGAGCCATTTGGGCGTCGAAGTAGTTTTCCCTTTTGACCCAAAACCTGAGCTTGAAGTTTATGGAGCTGTCTCCAAAGCCGTCGAAGACAACATATGGGTTTGGCTCTTTTTCTATGAGATCTACTTCTTCAAGGCACTGCTGGAGAACCTGAACCACCTTTTTGATATCCGAATTGTAGGAGACTCCTATGCTCATTTCGAGTCTTCGAATTGGAGATGGCCAGTAATTTGTGAGAGTTTCGGACCATACGGTTCTGTTGGGAATCAGGATTCTCTTTCCATCGAAAGTCTCTATTATAGTGTGGTTCACATTTATCCCCCGCACCGTTCCGCTGTATCCTGCGATACTAACTGTATCTCCTTCTTTCAGTGCCCCGCTCATGAGAAGGAGAAATCCCGCAGCGAGGTTTGAGAGCGGTTCCTGAAGTGCGAGACCTACGATGAGTCCGCCTATCCCAAGAGAGGCTATGAGTCCTGTCAGGCTCTTTCCCCATACATCCATTATGAACATGAGAGCTATTAGAGCGACGATTACACCGACCACAAGCCTTAAGGTATTTGGCATTTTTATGGGACGTTTCAGTTTATTCGAGGTCTTTATGATCGATTCCACGATAAGTCTATATATGATATACGCTAAGACAACTATTATCGCGGTTGTTATGAGTTTGCCTATCATATCGTCACCCCCACAAAACCATCATGGAAATGGGTGGGATTTCTAAAAGCCCCGATATTTCTTCAATGGTATCTATACCGGCGGTATTCTCGTTCACAACCATGTTCCATACTCCCTGTGGTAGGTGATAATTCTTTAGCTCACGTGAACCATTATACAGCAATATAATATGTTTCCAAGGATCGTTGTTCAAGTGTTCGCCGTAATACATTACAATGAAGAGCTTTTCAACCTTCAATATCTTAACCTTGTTTCGTATCTCATTGGGATCGAAAGCTCTAAACGCAGGGTGCTTTTTTCGCAGTTCTATTAGTCCTTTGTGGTACAAGAAAACGTCGTAAAACTCTTTCTTTCTTTTCCAATCTATTCCGTTTATTTCCAAAGAAGCGTTGTAAGAGTTCGGATGGAACTTTTTAGTCCTGCAGAAATCCTGTCCTAATTGCAAAAATGGTATCCCAATGGAAGTAAGCAAAATACCGGCGGCAAGTTTCTGTGCTCTCTTGAGGTCTTCAAGTGACCATTCTTCGGAGACGTCAAGCTTTGCAGCGAGATAGTTCTTGTCAAAGAGTGTGTGATTGTCGTGGCATTCGGCGTAGTTTACGGTCTCGGATGGAAATTCCGTAAAACCCCCAAGATACTGTGGACTGCCCATAAGCGATATCGCGAGCCTTTTTTCCTGACCTTCCCCTGCAAGGACAAATCCTCTCTTTTCCACATCGAAGACGCTTCCTCTGATTGCATCCCTTATTTCGTCGTTGAAAACCCCGTAGTCCTTTCCTTTTTGCTTCCCTTTGAATATCCTTACCTCGCCGCCGCCACCCCATGGTTCTCCATAAACAAGTGCGTTCGGGTTGATTTTTTTAATGACCTGTGTGACCTCTTCCATGGTATTCTCATCGATAACGCCCATTTGATCGAATCTGAATCCATCAACGTGGAACTCTTCTAACCAATAGGAAACAGTGTCTTTCATGAGCTTTTTAACCATTTTTCTCTCCGTAGCCACTGTGTTTCCGCAGCCAGTTTCATCCTTGTAGCTTCCATCTTGATTCAGGCGGTAGTAATAATAAGGAACGGTTGCATCGAAGGGAGATTTTTCACCGATGTCGAATGTGTGGGGAAAGACGATGTCCAGAATTACACCGATGCCGTTTGCATGAAGTTTCATGATCATTTCTCGGAGTTCGCGGATTCTCGCGTACGGATCCCATGGGTTTGATGAGTACTTTCCAGACGGTACCATGTAAAGGTATGGGTCGTATCCCCAGTTGTAGCAGCTTTGATCTGCTTCATCACAACTTCGAAAGATCATGGTAGGCATTATCTGAACATGTGTTATTCCGAACTCTTTAAGGTGTGCCAGGACGGTTTTGACTCCATTATGTTCGCCTTCTTGTACGACTCCAAGGTATTTCGCTCTGAAGTTTTCGTCTATGCTGCTGCTATCAAGCCCACTTATATCGGCTATGTGCATCTCGTAGATAATTGCGTCTGTTGGGCTTTTGAGTCTGACAGGCTTGTCTTCTTTCCAACCAGGTGGCTCTGCTTTGGACAGATCAACGATCGCACTCATACTGCCGTTTATGGCCACAGATTTTGAATATATATCAACGGTTTTGACTTTTTCTCCAAAGCGTTCGATTTCATAGAGATAGTATTTTCCATCGAGATCACCTTCAATTTCTGCTTCCCATAATCCATTTTCGAGTTTTTTCATGGGAATTTTTTTAAATTGTTCCGATTCTGGCGAGTCGAAAAGCAGTAGATTTACACTCTTTGCAACGGGACTCCATGTTCTGAATATCGTGTGGGTTTCGGAATAAATCGCACCTAAAGGAATGTCTTCGGTAGGAGCGAACTCGTCCAAAATCGTGGTGGGAACGACTCTTATTTTTTCCTCCATATGCACAAGAAAGAAGTCTTTATTTATATCATCTTCTGTCAGATCAGACTTTAGGATGAGATCAACTTCATGTGAAATGTAGCTTTTCATCGCTGCAACGAATGTTACAGGTTCATTTTCTAAAAGAAGCTTCATTTTCAGGCTTTCACCTAATTTGATTGGTTTTCCAAAGAATACTCTAATCACTCTCTTTGAGATGATTTCCGCCCACTTCAGCTTCTTCACAGAGTGTTCACCCCTTTCCCGCATAGATGGTATGATACAAGCTGAGGTGATGAATTTGAAGAGGCCGAGGGATATTGCATGGGAAACCGTTAAATCTCTGATATACGCTTTCGTGGCGGCCACTATAATAAGACTCTATGTCTTTGAGACGATGCTTGTTCCTACTCCTTCCATGGTTCCCACTATACAGGTTGGGGACAGGCTCTTCGTTGAGAAGATAACGTATACGACGAGAGAACCTAAATTAGGGGAAATCGTGGTTTTCTGGTCCCCCACCCCCGACGAGAGAGCGCAGTTGATGCTCCGGGCGTTCGACAAGTTCATGGATCTTTTCGCGCCAAGGGAGTTCAAGGGGCATGTGAAGTATGTGAAAAGGTTGGTAGGCAGGGAAGGGGATGTGCTGGAAATAAAGAAGGGACCAGATGGAAAGTATCATCTTTTCGTGAACGGAAAAGTCCCCGAGCAGTTAAAGAATATAGAGTACTACCCTGAAGGTGTGTTCAAGTATCCCGATTTTTACAAGTGGCTTTACGAAGCGAGCAAGCTCAGAAAAAGTCCCTACGCTTACAGAAATTTCCTGATGGATCTTCTGAGAAAAACAGGAGAAGTGGGGCTTTATGTGAAGAATAGGGAAATACTTTCACAGGGCAAGAAAGAAGGGCTAAAGCCTACAGTAGCTGATTTAATCTTTTCAATAGTAGGCGGTTATTCGACTAACGGGCAGTTCTATCCAGGCGCACCGTACGATGGATATTATGAAAAGTATTTGAAGAAGCTGGATCTGGGCAAATATATCTACAGAGCGAAGGACGGGCATGTGGTTGTGAAGATTCCCAAAGGTTTTTACTTCTTCATGGGGGATAACTCGAAAGAGAGTCTTGATAGCAGGTTCTTTGGTTTTGTTCCAAGGAAGAATGTGATCGGAATGCCAATACTTCGGATCTGGCCCTTCAACAGATTCGGGCCGGTTCAGGAGTGATCAAACATCAGGTGGGGAAATGCCGTAGCTCCTTAGTATTTCATCTTTTTCTTTCATATCGAGTTCCCTGTAAATTTTTATGAAGTCAGCGTGCCTGCCGCTTTTCTCGTAGGCAATGCAAAGAGCGAGCATTGTTTCTTGTGATGTGTCTCCACTTTTCCACAAGCTTTCTAAAATGAGCATTGCTTCTCCATACCTTTCCATTTCCAGGAAAGCGGCACCCAGATTGAATCGGGCGAGTTTAAAGGATGGGGCGAGTTTTAAAGCGTTTTGATAACACTCTATAGCTTTGGAAAGCAGTCCCTTTCTTCTGTAGACATTTCCGAGGTTGTTCCAGAGTTCTGGGTGCTCGGATATCTCCAAAGCCAATTTGTAAAGTTTCTCAGCTTCATCCAATTTTCCTTCCTCAGAAGCCTTCAATGCTTTTTGAAAAAGTTCATTCACCTTCATTCAATGTTCCCCTTTCGACGAAGTATACAGTATCTGAGAAGATCTCGTTGAGCAGAGAAGAATATATGGATACAGGAGTGATCTTTATGAGAAGGCCAGGTGTGAAAGGTACTGTAACAATCCAGAATTGTCTCAAGGACTTTATAGGACCTTCTTTGCTTATTCCGCCTCCACTCATTTCAGCAAGCCATTTTAGTGTTTCGTATCTCGTAAAACCTTCTACGAATAGATGAATTGCTTTGTCTCTGAGTGGTATGATGTCCTCTTTTTTCGCGTAGGTATCTGGAGGAACTAAAATGTCGTATCCTTTTCCTCTTTTGATCAGCTGGAGTCTGTCACTCAAAAAATCAATACCGCTTCTGTACTTTAAGACTTCTTGTGGGGAGAAGTACATTTTATAAAATACTCTGCTTCCATCTATCACCGGATAGGTGAATTTATTCGCAAATGGTAAAGGTTCTCCAAATATACTTTCAACCCTGAATTTCAAGGAAAGTAAGCTGTTTTCTTCGTTGTATTTCATGTCGTCGATTTTGACGATTATAGGCGTGCCATCAGAAAAAGTGTAAAGCACCATTTGATGAGAATGCCAGTCTGCAACCACGAGTATTGGGAATTTATATTCGAAACCTATAGCGTATGGTGCGGTGATTTTGGTGTTTATAAGTTCAGTTTGATTTTTCAAAACGAAGATTTTTCCATCGCTTGAAAGGAGGATAAAGTCTCCCTGAGGGGTTACTTCGAATGATCTAATATCCATGTAGAGGGGGACATCCTTTGTTATGATGTGGGTTTTGAAATCGAATAGAGCCAACCTTCTGTGGAGTGTATCGAGAATCCATACACCTTCTTTAGTGATTTCACAGTCCATCGCAGCGATGCTCTCGTTGAGTTTGTACTTTTTCAAGGATCCTTTATTTATCGCGAACACGTTGAATCCAGATACTCCCCAAAGGTTTCCATTTCGGTCGAATCCAGCAAGCAGAGCTGATTCGAGTCCTTTAAAGAGCAAGCGGCTTTGACCATTTTCTAAAGAAAAAATCTCTCCTTTCGTGGAGGATACAAAGATCTCACCCCAAGGGGAAACTTCTATAGACAAGGGGTGAAAACTGAGGTTGATGGTCTTTATGAGTGTTGCGTCCTTATAGACCAGGAGCCGTTTGTTTGCTCTATCGATGGCGTACAGTGTGTCTCCCCAAAGTGCCATGTCATCTATTGTGTAGAAATATTCTATTGAGTCGTGTATGCCTTCTATGACCTCTAATTTTTTGTATTTGTATTCCCGTTTTAAGCTCCTAATTTGAAGGAGGTATTCCAATTCTTTCAGATAAGATACGACTTCAACACTGGTGGGATCTATAACCAGAACATTCTTCAAGTCCTTTATTGCTTCTTCAATCATTCCCAGATCTGCTTCAATTCTCGCTTTTAAGTACCAGAACTTGGGAATATCTCTTACATCTATAGGACGATATAGAGTGTTTTTAATGATTTCATACGCAGTTTTGGGATCTCCTGATATCCAAGAGTTGAAAGCCTTTTCAAATGAAAGGCGAGCCTTCTCTTCATCTGATAAAGAAAAAGCAAATATGAAAGGTAGAATGAGAAAAAGTACTATTATCCTTTTCATTTTTTGATATACCCCCATATATTCGTTTTTCTTTCAGTTCCCGAGAGAAGCCTTTCCACATTTTCTCTGTGTCTCAGTAAGGATATGGTGGAGAAGATCAAAAGAGGGATGCCAAGTGAAGATCCTTTGAACGCGAATGCAAACGCCGTTGCACTGTAAAGTCCGACGATAGAAGCAAGTGACACGTATTGGGTCAGTGTAACTATAAGGAACCATATTCCGAGAAAAAAGAGTGCACACGGCCAGCAAAGGGCAAATGTCGCTCCAAGTGTGGTAGCAACACCTTTTCCACCCTTGAATTTTAAATATACTGGAAAACTATGACCGATTATCGCTCCGAGGGCTGTTGCGGCAGCAATTTTTATGTCAGATGTTACAGAGTAAGAAACGAGAACAGGAATGAACGACTTTAAAGTGTCGAAGAGCATGGAAAGTCCTCCAAGAAGCGGTCCGGCAGCTCTTAAAGCGTTAGTCCCCCCTACATTTCCACTTCCCACTTTTCTCACATCTACTCCCTTTAATTTTGGAAGAATGTAGCTGAAGGGAATAGCTCCGATGAAGTATCCCAAAGCTCCCCACATCAAATAATTCAAGACTACCCACCTCCCACTTCGGGAAAATTCTACCATGAGTAGTTCTAAAGTTTTAATACAGCAATGTTGTTGATCGAATATAGAACAAGAAGTTGCGATTGTATGAAAAATCGTGTAATAATGAATTTCAAAAAAGAGAAGGAGGGTGATACTATGAAGAGCTACACCGAATACCTGTATTTCAATACTCCAAAAAGGAGGATGCTTGTAAGGATCACAGATACCGTTAGAGATATCGTTAAGAAGAGTGGAATAAAGGAAGGCTTTTGTCTTGTCTCTGCAATGCACATTACAGCTGGGATAATAGTGAACGACGATGAACCAGGGCTTCACGAAGACATCTGGGAGTGGCTCGAAAAATTGGCACCTTTCAGGGAAGACTACAAACACCACAGGACGGGTGAAGACAACGGTGATGCGCATCTGAAAAGGATACTCGTGCACCACCAGGTCATCTTGCCAGTGACCGACGGGGATCTGGATCTGGGACCCTGGGAACAGGTTTTCTATGCCGAGTTTGATGGTCAGAGAAACAAGAGAGTTATCGTGAAAGTTATAGGAGAGTGAGATGCATGGTCTTCAAGAATGTGATGATCTTTGACTGGGAGGGTTTCATAGAAAACGGGTTCATCAGGTTTGGGAAGAAGATAGAGCAGGTTGGATCGATGGATGAGTACAGGGAAGCTAAAGGGGAAAAGGTCTACGACTTGAAAGGGCACTTGGTGATGCCGGGGTTTATAAACGCTCACATGCACATATATTCGACTTTTGCAAGGGGAATGATCATACCCTATAACCCGAAAAGTTTTAAAGATATCCTTGAGCAGCTCTGGTGGAAGCTTGATAGCAAGCTCGATGAAGAAGCCGTTTACATGAGCGGGCTTGTGAGCGCGGTTGAGCTGGTTAAAAACGGTGTTACGGTTGTTATAGACCATCACGCAAGCGGCCAGATTAGGGGAAGCCTTCAAGCTTTAAGGCGTGCGGTGGTGGACGAAGGCGGCCTTAGGGGAATATTCTGTTTTGAAACTTCGGATAGGTTTAATGTCGATGATTGCATACGGGAAAACCTTGAGTTCATGGAAAGCTCCTCTGAAAGGCACGCTGGAATGTTCGGACTCCACGCTTCTCTCTCGCTCTCTGATGAGACACTGGAAAAGGTCTCGAAGGTTTTAAGCGGAAAACCCGTTCACATCCACGTTGCAGAGAGCGAGGAGGACGAAGCGGACAGTTTGGAAAAATACGGAATGAGAGTTGTGGAAAGACTCGAAAAACACGCTCTTTTAAACCAAAATTCCATACTCGCTCACTGCGTGCATGTAAACGAAAGAGAGCTTGAGATTTTGAAAGATAGGGGAGTGTACATAGCAGTCAATCCGACATCTAACATGAACAACGCTGTCGGCCTTCCAGATGTTCGTGCTTTTAAGGAGAAAGACATACCAGTGATAATCGGAAATGACGGGCTTGGATACAACATAACGAGAGACTGGATGAATATTTACTTCTCTCAGAAGCTAAAGAGCGGCTCTCCCGTTTTCTACTCTCTCAATGATCTTAAGGAGAGCATAGATGCCGCTTACGGTCTTGTATCTGAGTTGCTCGGCGTAAAGCTTGGAAGGATAAAGCCAGGATATGAAGCGGATATGGTTGTTTTGAAATACACGCCGCCGACCCCAATGAACGAGAGAAACGCGGCGGGTCATGTTTTCTTTGGGGTTTTCGACAAGCCGGATGTTCGCTTCGTTACCGTAGAAGGAAAGCTTTTAATGGAAAATGGAAAACTAAGGCTGGACGAGCAGGAGATTTTCAAAGAAGCGCGAGTGGTGGCAAGGAAGGTTTGGGAGAGACTTTCGTGAAAAAGAAGGGGGCAATTTCAGCCCCCTATCCATTTTTTGACTTTTTCTTTGGATATCGTTGCCAGTCCTATTACCGTATCCGCTCCGCCGTAATAGATGTAGTACTCATCTTCGTATTCAACCATCGCATCCGAGAAGACCACATTTGGAACTCCGCCAAATTTTTCCCACGGCATTTCAGGCTCGAGTACAGGATCTTCGCTCCTTTTGATGACCTTTGTTGGATCTTTCAGGTCAAGGAGCATGAATCCAAGGCGATATATGTTTCTCGCTGCCTTTTGGACACCGTGATAAAGCAGTAGCCATCCATGTTCCGTCTTTATGGGAGGCGCTCCCGCACCGATCTTTAGATCGTCCCACATTCCAGGACGGGGCGATGCGATTTTTACGAAATCCGTCCAGTTTTTCAGGTCATCTGAAAAAGCAAGCCATATGTCAGGTGGTATTCTGTGAAGCAGAACATACTTTCCATCTATCTTTTCCGGGAAAAGCGCGGCATCTTTGTTTTCTTCATCCGTCAGAATCAGTCCCATCCTTTCCCATATCATAAAATTCTTTGTCCTTGCAAGTGCAACACGCGGGCCGCGCGGGGAATACGCTGTGTATAGCATGTAATAGTAGTCTTCTATCTTCGTGATCCTTGGATCTTCAACGCCGTAAAGCTCGTCATCGTTTGCAGGCTCGAATACAGGCTGATCCAACCTTTTGAAGTTAACGCCATCGATGCTAACTGCGTATCCGAGCCGGGAGACCATGTCTTCACCTTGGGCTCTATAGAGCATGTGAAAGAGCTGGCCGTCATAGACCACGGCTGGGTTGAACACAAATCTGCTTTCCCAGTTATGATGAGGAATCGGCTTTAAAATGGGGTTAAGGACATGTCTTTGAAGCTTCATATACTGCTACCTCCTTTCATTTGAAAGACATCGAGATGCCTTTCAGGAATTGGTTTCTGAAGATTATGAAAATTGCAATCATCGGTATTGTCTGCAGGACGGATCCTGCAAGAAGCGGCCCCACATACGATGCGTATTCGTGGTTGAAGGTTGCAAGCAGAACAGATAGCGGCATTTTGTTGTAATCCTTTATAACTATTAAGGGCCACATGAAGTTGTCCCAAATTCCTATGAAGGTGAAAAGTCCCACTATCGATACAGTGCCCCTGACAAGCGGAATCATGACCTTGAAGATTATCCAAAAAAGTCCCGCACCGTCTATCTTAGCGGCTTCTATGTAGTCGTTGGGAATTGATTTGTAAGATTGCGTGATCATGAAAACTCCCCAGGCACTTATCAGATACGGCAGTATCATTGCACCGTAGGTGTTTAGAAGCCCCAAATTTCTGATGAGAACGAAAAGAGGTATTATGAATATAAAGCCCGGGAACAGCATCTGGAATATTATGAAATTGAAAATGGAGTTTCTACCTTTAAAGCGGATCTTAGCCAGAGGAAAGGCGATTATGCTCGAGAAGAAGACCACGGAAAAAGTAACCGTTAAAGAGACGAAAACGCTGTTGAAGAATGCTCGCAGGAATGGTCTTTCAAGTTTTTGACTCATTGTGAAGATGAACTTGTAATGCTCCAGTGTTAGCTTGGTTGGGAAGAATCTTCCGAATATCTCTTCAGGAACTTTAAAAGATGACAAAAACATCCAAATGTATGGATATATCCATATTATCGCGAGGAGAAGCATAACAGCGTGAAAGATGATTTCGCCCATTGTTCTCCCTTTTCTCATACTATGCTCACCTCTCTTTCAACCAGCTTTCTGATCAAAAGCACGAGTGAGTAGTTTATTAGAGCGGTTATTATAGCTATGGCCGTGGCATAACTTGGGTTTATCCTTTGGAAAGCCGTGTTATACATAAACATCATGAAGGTCATCGTTCTGTTGAGAGGGCCACCACCGGTTATCATGTAGGGCTCTGTGAATATTCCGAATGAGAGATTTGTAGAGAGGATGAGCATAGTGGTGAGTGCGGGGTTTATAAGTGGCAATGTTATTTTCCAGAAGGAAATCCATTTGGTAGCACCGTCAAGCTCGGCAGCTTCATATAGTGATTTCGGAATTGCCTGTATGCCAGAGTAGAGTATGAGGCCGTAGTACCCAATGAATTTCCAAGTTACCATGATTGCTATTGTGAGCATTGCAAGTTGGGGACTGGTGAACCAGGGTATGGTGATTCCGAAAGTTTTGTATAAAAGACGGTTGATCGGTCCTACATCCGAAAAGATATTTTGGAATATGATCGAGTACGCCACTCCAGATGAAATGTTCGCGACTAAAAAACTAAGGGCTATAAAGGTTTTGAAATATTTGAGTCTGTTCAGGGCCAGAGCGAAAAGGATCGAACCTACGAAAACCATGGGGATGAAATACATCATGAAATTCAGGGTGTTGAAAAAGACCCGCCAGAACATGGGATCTGTGAAGATTTTGGAGAAGTTATTGAAAGCGTAAAACTTTGGTTTCCCAAAAAAGTTCCATTTTGTAAAAGCCAATATAGCCATCCAAATGAAAGGATAGCCCCAGAAAATAGCCATATAGCCAAGATATCCACTTATCAGTCCCCAACCTGCAGCTGCTTCTCTTGTCCTGAGCTTCATAGACTCACCCCTCGATATAATTAAAAAGTGAGGGGGAGCTTTCCCCCTCACTTGAGAATCTTGTTTATCTCCTTGACAGCTTTTTCAAGGGCTTTATCAGGAGTGGTTTTCTGGTACATGAGAGGTTCTATCAGGTAGTTGGTCATGGCGTTCTGCACATCAATCGTGGTGGTTATGAGTGCAGGCGGAACCGCATAAGCCACATAGCTTGCAGTTTCGGCAAAATATGGATCGCTTTCAACGAATTTCTTGAATATGGGGTTAATGGTTATGTCGCCCCTTGCCGGCGGCATTTTCGTTATCTCTATCCAGCGCGCGTCATTCTGCGGATTGAAGAACACCCATTTTATGAATTCCCAGGCTTCTTTCTTGTATTTGCATGTGCTGAACATGACGAGTCCTTTGGTATCTGCGAATGTGTAAACGGGTTTATCCTTGGGATAACCGTCGGGTACGGGTGGAGGAGCTATTAGAATGTTCTTGTAAACTTCGGGGTAGTGTTCTTTAGTGTAATTGAAGTGCCATGGTCCCATAACACTTCCAAGCAATGTCCCTTTTTCAAATGGATCTTTTCCGTAATCGAGAGCTGCCCATCCGTTTTTGAACATCGTGTAGATGTACTCTGCTACTTTCTTTCCATACTCGTTGTTGAAGACGGCTTTCCCACCGGTTATATATGGTTTTCCTTCACTTGCGGCATAGTAGTACATGATGAAGTCGAACCATCTGTCCCACCAGTTTCTTCCAGCGACGACTCTGACAGCGTATTTCTCCTTTGGCACGGTCACTTTCTTTGCGAGTTCGTAAATCTCGGAGTAGGTTCTCGGTGGTTTGTCATATCCGTACTTCTTAAGCAGGTCTTTTCTCCACCAGAATAGCATTGGGTTGGAGTATATGGGGAAGACATAGTAGTGGCCGTTGAGGACCCAACCTTTGATTACATTGTCCATGTTTCTTGCATGTATGAGTGCCCAGAACTCGTTTCCAAACTCTTTATCAAGTGGTACTATGGCTCCCATTTCTGCAAGCTGTGCTGCAAACCCGCTGAATATGTTGGTTGATATATCCGGTCCCCTTCCTGCAGCAATGGCAGTTAGAATGGCTTCTTCTGAGCTACCCGCCGCTGGGATAACTGACCACTCTATCTGCACATCCGGATGTTCCTTGTTCCACTGCTCCACTAACGGTTTCCAGAACTCTTCTTGTAGCGGGTTAGGTGCGGTCCAGAATACTATTTTCTTGACTCCGAATACTGCAAGGACCAAGAGCAGCGTCAGGAAAACTACCAGGAGTTTCCTCACAGCTTATCCCCCCTTCCGAGTTTTGACCGACCCCCTGATAACGAGCTCCGTGAACAGGGAAATCTTGGCGGGGTGCATATCCTGACCCATCATCAGGGTGATCAGCCGCCTCATTGCGAACGAACCGAGTTCTTCCTTAAAGACTCTTACCGAAGAGAAGTCGAATTTCTCTGCTTCTGGGGAGTCGTCGAATCCTATAACGGAGATGTCCTCTGGCACTCTTAAACCTCTTTTTCTGAGTTCTCTTAGAAGCCTTACTACAGCGAAGTCGTTCGAAGTGAATATCGCATCGGGAACACCGTAAGTGTTCAGCATTAAATCCACAACATATCCCATGTTCTCTGCGACATCATCGAATTCATACACTTTTGGCATGAGTCCATGCTTTTCCATCGCGTTTACATATCCATTGAATCTCTCGCGAAAGCTGAAAGCTGATAAAGGGCTGTGGATGTGGACGATCCTGACATGCCCTGTCTCTATGAGATACTCCACTGCGCTGAAAGCTCCACCGTATCCGTCACTTATAACTGCGTCTATTTTCATTCCGGGGATGTAATGATCTATTAACACAACGGGTTTTCCCTGCTTTCTTAAACTTTGAATGTATTCGGCGTTGAAATCTGCGCCGATGAGCAAATACCCATCTGCTTCGCTGGTTTCATCCATGTACATCAGTTTTATTTCTACTCCGCTTGTTTTTGCTACCTCTTTTACCCCTCTGTAAACCTCGTAATAGAAGGCTCCTTTGGTCATGTATTTCTTTATCCTATTGGTTATAACTACGCCAGAGACGACCTTCTTCTTTGGAAGAGCGAGATACTTCGCCCAGGGTCTGGGAGAAAATCCAAGTTCTTTCATGGCTTTTAGAACTTTTTCTCGCGTTTCTCTTGATACTTTAGGAGAATCGTTCAGGACCCTGGATACCGTAGTAACAGAAACTCCCGCTTTCTTAGCGACATCCCGAATCGTAGCCATGGAACCGATTCCCCCTTCCCTATCTCAGTATTTAACAGGGATATCTACAGAAAATCAAAATCTGGTAATCGCGAAATATTAGCGATTAATCGGCGTTATTTTCATAAATCTCTATTATGTTTGAGTATATTTTATCTGATGTATAAAGAATATAACTTGCCTTTCTATTCTGTGAAATCGGTTTCTCACAAAAGGCTGAAAAATTGGGATTTTGATAAAATACCTTCAAGGAGGTGTGTCTTTGAAAGCGATTTTTATTGTAGCCATTTTGCTTCTTACGTTCTGTTCGCTTTTTGCGGATATCGTACATGTGGAGTCGGAAATGGTTTTTCCCAAAAAGTCGGAGATAGTTTATGATGGGAATGTTAAAGCATTTATAGAGGAGGAAAATCTCACCCTTTTTTCTGCTTCTCTCGTCGTTTTAAAGGAAAAGAATGCATGGCAGAGGATAAAAGCTTTCTCTCCTGTTATAGTCTCTACAGAAGCTATTGAGGCCACTGCGGCAACACTCCTGTACAATCTGAAAGCTTCGGCAGGGAATCTTCTTGGAGAAGTTCTCGCGGTTTTAAAAGGGCAGGATGCGACTTTAACGACCTTGAATATGAGCTTCGATTTGAAAGAAGGAAGATACTTCTCAAACACCCCTTCTGAAATTTTCAGGAAAGATTTCAGGGTGAAAGGGAATGTTTTTGAATATCTCAAGGAATCTTCTACAGTGATAATGGACGGTGGGGTGAGAGCGGTAAAAACCGGCAAGCGGAGGGTAAATCTTTCAGCTAAGAGAGCTGTGATGGATTTAGGCAGAGATTTTGTTAATGCTGAGGGAAGTGTCACCCTTATTTTGGAAAACGCAACGGTGAGTGCAGAGAGATTGGGATACGATCTTGAAAACACAGGAAGTATGAAAGGAAATGTTGAAGGAGTTATCGTTCGTGAGGGATCAGTGACGCGCTTCAAATCTGACGTTTTTGAATTTGATCTTGATAGTGAAACTTATTCAGGAACCAGCGATGAGTATATAGAGATGTGGAGAGGGAATACCTATATCAGAGCAGAGAGTTTTGTTTTTAGGAGAAAGGAAGGTTTGATAACTCTTAATGGGGATGTGTATATATATGACAAGAAACGGAAAATAAAACTTTGGGCTTCGAGGGTTGTCATATACATGGATGAGGATAGAATGAAGGCGTGGAAAGCACGAACAGAGATAGAGGTGGAAAAATGAAAAAGATAGGTGTAATAGGAGGAGTCAGTCCGGAGTCGACGGTTCTCTATTACAAAAGATTGATAGAACTGTCTCATGAAAGGTTGGCTGAGTATGAGTTTCCTGAAATTGTCATTTACAGTCTAAACTTCAACGAGATTGTAAAGATGATGGAAAAAGAGGACTGGAAAGGAATAGCCGCAAAGATGCAAAGGGTCGTTGAATGGATGGACTCAATAGGTGTAGAGATTGGAGCTATAGCGTCAAATACGATGCATTATGTCATCGATAAGATAGACTCTTCCATTGATTTTGTAAGCATCGTAGACTGCGTGGCGAATGAGGCAGAAAGGCGGGGGTTTAAAAGAGTTTTGATCTTGGGAACTTATAAAACGATGAAAGGCGGCCTTTATGAGGAAGCTTTTAGGGCACGGGATATCGTGCCGGTCGTTCCAGATGAGTCTTTGATGCGCAGCGTGAACGATCTCATATTCGAGATAACCAGAGGAAGGGTCCCCGAGGAACTCACGGACAAAGTAGTAAACGCAATTTTGGCGATGAGTGATGAATTCGACGCAGCTTTGCTCGGATGTACAGAACTTTCACTTGTTTTGAAAGGGAGAGGATTCGAGGTTTTGGACAGTGTTGAGATACATGTCAATGAAATTTTTGAGAGAGCGGTGAGATCTTGAAGCTGATTGTGCCTCATAGAAATCCAGATTTTGATGCCTTTGCTTCTGCTGTGGCAGCCAAGATTTTGAATCCAGATCATGAGATAGTCTTAAGCGGTCAGCCCAGCCAGAATCTTCAAGAGTATCTGGGTATATATGGGGATAGATTTCCTTTCATCAAAGATAAAGAGCTGGAGGATGGCGAAGTTGAGAGCGTGATAATCGTCGATACGGCATGTCCTAAGAGGGTGGGGAAGAAGGTATTGCCATTCGTAGAAAAGGCCAAGAAGAGAGTCATATACGATCATCATCCGGATATTAAAGAATGCGGTTTTGAAGGAGAGCTTCACATAGAGAGCGTGGGCGCAACTGTTACGCTATTCGTCGAAATGCTCTATGAAAGGAATGTAGAAATAGACCCTATTTTGGCCACACTTTTGATGATCGCTATTTACGAGGATACCGGGAGTCTTCTTTACTCTTCCACAACTCCTCGCGATTTAGAAGCCGCAAAGATTCTCCTTGAAAAGGGGGCAAATTTGGTCGAGGTATCTGAATATGTGAAGTTTGACTTGAGCTACGATCAGAAGCAAGTGTTGGAGATGCTGATGAACAACATTCGGGAGTATGAGGTCAATGGAGCACATGTTGTTATCGCGAAGGCAGAGTACCCGAAATTCGTCGGTGGTTTGAACATTGTTACTGGAAAACTCTGGAGTGGTGGGGGACATGAAACCCTTATATGTGCGGTTAAGATGGGAAAGAAAGTTTTTGTTATAGGAAGGACTTCCTCACCGGATGTTGATATAGGAGGACTCATGGAAGAACTCGGCGGGGGTGGCCACAGAAAGGCAGGTTCTGCTTCTCTGGAGATGAACGATCTGGACGAAGTGGTCAACTTGATTCTTTCGAAGCTGAAAAATCATGTAGTTCCTGTTTACAGGGCAAGAGATGTGATGTCATCACCTGTCAAGGTTATATTGGCTCACCAGAAGATAGAGGAAGCAAACAGGATCATGGAAAGAACAGGACACAACGGACTGCCGGTTGTGGAAGGGAACAGGCTTGTGGGTATAGTGACGAAGAAGGCCGTTGATAAGGCGATGAACCACGGACTCGGTGACAGACCGGTAAAATCTATCATGACCCCAAAGCTCATAACCGCCTCTCCAGACACTCCTTTGAGTCAGATAAGGCAGATGATGATAGAAAACTCTGTTGGAAGGATTCCCATTCTTGAAAATGGTGTTTTGGTTGGAATTGTGACCCGTACAGACCTTTTGAGGGCGATATTCGGAGAAGCACTCGGAAAGAAGAGAGTGGAGGGAGTCTACAGAAAGGATTCTTCTGTCTTCGTCGATGTGCGAGATATGATGAGGGAGAGGCTCTCTCCTAAGATTTTGAATTTATTAAGGCTTTTGGGAACTTTGGCCGAAGAAGTAGGGATGAAAGCGTATGTCGTTGGGGGATTTGTGAGAGACATGCTTTTGGGAATACCGAATGAAGATGTCGATATAGTCGTGGAAGGTGACGGGACAAGGTTTGCAGACTACGCCGCTAAATCTTTCCAAGGTGTTAAGAAGGTTGTCACGCACGATCAATTTCTCACAGCGTCGCTCTTCTTCAGGGATGGTTTTCGTGTTGATGTGGCAACGGCGCGTACGGAATATTACGAATCTCCTGCAAAACTTCCGCAAGTGGACATAAGCACCATAAAGAAGGATCTGTACAGAAGGGATTTTACGATAAACGCCCTCGCAGTGAAACTCAATCCAACTGAGTTCGGTGTTTTGTATGACTTCTTCGGTGGTAGAAAAGATTTGGAAGAAGGAATTATAAGGGCGCTCCATACCCTTTCGTTCATAGATGACCCCACGAGGATATTGAGAGCGGTCAGATTTGAGCAGCGCTTCGGTTTTAAGATAGAAGAAACGACCGAGAAGTTGATCAGAGAAGCCGTGGATGGTGGGTATCTCGAAAAAGTTACGGGAATGCGCCTTAGGCAAGAGATTGAAAAAATCTTAAGAGAGAGACAGCCGTTGAAGTCCATTAAGAGATTGGCCGAGTTCGATGCGATAAAACATATGTTTCCCAGGACCTTTTATTCTAAGGTTATGGAAGAAAAACTCGAAAGGCTTTTTTCTTTCCTTCCGTGGGCCAAAGAGTTTTTCGGGAAAATAAATGATTTCTACGCACTGATGTACATATTCCTTGAGTACTACGATGAAGGTTCCCTGGAGTACGTAAAGTACATATATTCCATTCCCGATAAAGTGACGAATGAGTTGAAAGAGCTCGAAAAGAGAGTAGCAAAAATGGCCGAGGATATAGAAACGGCAGAAAGACTTTCCAAAATACATGATTTAATAAAGGAGCTTTCTCCGGAGGGGATATCTTATGTTGCGTCTTACCTTTCTGAAAGTGGGAGGGAAAAGCTGAAGGAATATCTGGTGAAGTCGAGGGAGATGAAGCCAAAGCGGGTCAACGGAAAGTATCTCATAAAGCTTGGGTTGAAGCCTGGTCCCGAGATAGGTAGCGTGCTGGACGAGCTTTTAAAGGCAAAGCTCGACGGTCTTGTGAGCGATGAAGAAGAATATGTCAAGGAGTTGATTGCGGGTGAAAGTTCCACCGATAAAAGCGGTAATGAAGATAAACGCTGATATTTCGGATGTTTGGAAAGTTCTTTTCAACGAGAACGGGTGGGATCCATGGTTCACCAGCGGGATGAGGATGGAACTTAAAGAAGGAGGAAGACTGTTTTTCAGATGGGTTATAGAAGGAGAAGAGGTTATCGATAGAGGAATAATCAGAAGCGTCATTCCAGAAAGGTTTTTGGAATTCGAATGGAACGAGTATGAAGATGGATTCAGATCCAAGGTTGGCATTCAACTTCACGAAGCTTCAAGCGGGGGAACTTGGGTTGAAGTTGAAGATAGAGTTATAGTTTTGGCTGAGAAAGATCTGGAAGTAGCCTTCACATGTGCCGTCGGATGGGGTGAGTTCTTGACTAAATTGAAACTCTGGATAGAGAGAGGGATTGAGGTTTGATATGCTACGAAATTTTTACGAGGTCTTTTCGTGATGGAAATGGAGATGGAATAGGTGATTTGAGAGGCATAGTAGATGCCCTGTGGTATCTGGAAGAGCTTGGGGTAGACGTGATATGGCTCACTCCCATCTTATCTTCTCCGTCTTTTCATGGCTACGATGTTAGCGATTATTATTCCATAAATCCAGTTTATGGTGACATTGGGGATTTTGAAAGGCTGGTAGAAGAACTTCACAGTCGTGAAATGAAGCTCGTTATGGATCTTCCTTTGAATCACACGAGTTCCCTTCAT
Source organism: Thermotogaceae bacterium (assembly GCA_026993805.1). Lineage (GTDB taxonomy): Bacteria > Thermotogota > Thermotogae > Thermotogales > Thermotogaceae > JALWSA01. The sequence goes on from JALWSA010000028.1 coordinate 18,960, forward strand.
AGGTGGTTTAACGAAAGAAATGATTTTTACATATGGGCATCCGAAAAGACAGATCTTAACGAGAGAAGGTCGTGGGATAACGCGCCTGTTTGGCATCCTTCAGATAGGGGTTATTTTAAAGGCACTTTCGGACGGTGTCTGCCAGATTTGAATTATGAGAATCCTGAAGTTGTAAGAGAGATCTTGCAAATCATAGCTTTTTGGAAGGAAAAAGGCATAGATTTTTTTAGGTTTGATGCTGCAAAACACATTTACGACGACGATGAGAAAAATCTGGTTTTTTGGAGAAGAGTGTCCGGAGAACTTGGGGGGCCGTTTGGAGTTGCCGAAGTTTGGGATGAACCAGAAATAGCCCTTCGATATGCGGATGTTGTGGGTTTTTCTTTTAATTTTCACCTTTATGGCGTCATCAGGAAGAGCATGGAGGACAGGAAGCCGTGGATACTATATGAGACTTTGAAAAGGTACGGAAGGGTGCTTAGAAAGTTTTGGAATTTCTTATCCAGTCATGATGTTACAAGGATAAGATCGGATGTGGCAGATGAGAAAAGCGTTGTGTTTGCTTATTCCATAATATTCACCCTTCCAGGAATTCCTGTGGTTTATTATGGTGATGAACTCGGAATTCCCGGACTGTACGATCCTTTCTTTCCTGAAAACGTGGCAGAACCGTTTCCTTGGACGGAGGATATGTGCTCTAAAGGTCAGACTTGGTGGAAATCTGTGAGATATACGAGGCCTTTCCATGGATTTTCAGTGGAATATCAGATGAAGATCGATGGAATCTTGAATGAGATGAAAAGATGGATGCGTTTGAGAAAAGAGAACAGTTGGATAGATAAAGCAGAAGTGATAGATGTTCATGTTCGAGACAATGAGCTCGTGTATACTATTAGTGGGGAGGGAGATAAGCTGAGCGTGATATTAGATTTTGTTAAGATGGAAACGAAAGTAATGTAGCAGGAGGTGAAATTTATGGAGTATAGATTGATGGGCAGGGGAATAGAGATATCCGACGCTATAAAAAGTTATGTAGACCGGAGGTTTGAAAAGGTTGAAAGAGTTTTAAACGATGGTGATGTCACGTCTGCTGAGGTTAGAATAGAAAAGGATGGAGAGAATTATGTTTTAAAGATAGTTATGAATTTCAGGGGAGAGATTATCAAAGTTGAGGAGAGAAATCCAGATGTTTACGCTGCAATAGATTTTGCTTCTGATGCTCTTGAAAAACAGGTGAAGAAGTTAAGGGATAAGGTACGTGTGAGGCACAAAGCCGGAAGCAAGGGGTTAGCGGAAGCAATCGCTGCAGATATGCCAGGAGTGGAAGAGGAAAGAGTTGGGGAGGATAAGATAGAGTCTGTGAAGAGAATACCGCTCACTCCCATGAGTGTTGAAGAGGCAGTGTTACAAATGGATGTGATGGACCATCTATTTTTAGTCTTCAGAAACTCGGAAAGTGGAGAAATAAATGTCATATATCGTAAGAAAGATGGTGGATACGGACTTTTGGAACTTTACGAGTGAGGTGGGCATTTGAAAGAGCTTGTCATAGAGAAAAGCGCCTCCGGATACATGGGGGCGCTTTTTGAAGATGGTAAACTTGTCGAAATCTTTCATGAAGAACTCGAAAGCCTTTCTGGGAACATCTACGTGGGAAAGGTTGAAAGAGTTCTCAAAGCTTTGGGGGGCGCTTTTGTAAACATAGGCATTTCAAAGAACGCTTTTCTAAAGTTGAAGGATGTAACTCCTTCCTATATCGAAAAGGTTCTTTCGGGAAAGGATTTCGATGTGGGTAGAAAGGTACTCGTTCAAGTTAAGAAAGATGGAACGAAAAGGAAAGGACCGCAGGTTACCACGAAAATAAGTATTGCTGGTAGGTTCTTGGTTTACTTTCCTTTAACGAGGGCTCGTGGGATATCGAGGAGGATTTCAAATAAGGATAGGGAAAGACTCTCGGTAATTTTGAAAAACTTCAAGGAGAAAAATCAGGGCATAGTCATAAGAACTGCGGCAGAAGGTGTAGATATTTCGGTAATTGAGGAAGAACTCCAAGAGCTTAAAGAACAGTGGGAAAAGATTTTGAAAGCTTTCAAACGTGCTCGTAAAGTCAAGCTTCTTCATTCACCGCCAGGCTTTTTAGATTACGTTCTTCGGGAAAAGCTGGACAAAGATGTTAAGATTGTTTACACAAACGAGAGAGAAATAGTGAATAAGGTTAGGAATGCTTCCAAGGTTTACGGTGGGGTTGATGTGAAGGTACTTGAAGGTAGTCCTTTCGACATTTTGGATATTCATAGAAGATTGAGAGAGGTTGTTAGTAGGAGAGTGGCTTTAGAGGGGGGAGGAGAGATTGTAATAGATGTGACAGAAGCCATGACCGTTGTAGATGTGAATACCGCGGCGAGTATAAAGGGAAGTTCGCAAAGGGAACTTATATTGAAAACCAACATACAGGCTGCCAAGGAAATAGCAAGACAGTTGAGACTCCGTAACATAGGCGGAATCATCGTTGTGGATTTCATAACCATGGACTACGATGAGGATAGGCAGAAAGTCATTGAAGTGCTACGGAAGGAACTGAGAAAGGATAGAGCCAAAACAGAAGTGTACGGCTTTACAAAGTTAGGTCTTTTGGAAATGGCGAGGAAAAGAACATCGCGATCGATTACGAGTTTTCTAACGACGACTTGCCCAGTGTGTCATGGAAGTGGTTTTGTCCTTTCACAAAGGGTAATCATTTCCAAAATTGAGCAGGAGTTATCTAAAATAGAAGATGTGATGGAAGTGAAAGTAAGGCTTCATCAAAATGTTTCGGGTTATGTGACGAAAAAGCTCATTAAAAGGTGGAAGAATCTGGCGAAAGCGGATGTGGAGGTATCTTTTGATTGGTGCGACCCTGGGTCATATGATGTGACTTACATTAAAAGCAAGGGAGGGGGATCTGGATGATAGTAAGGCCTTTCAGGGGACTCAGGCCAAGGAAGGATATGGTTGAGAAGGTTGCCGTCCGGCCATACGATGTTGTGAGTACCGAAGAAGCAAGAGAAGAGGCGAGAAAGAATCCATATTGTTTTTACAGAGTCACCAGGCCCGAAATCGATTTTGAAGGAGATGTGGACACGAAGTCAAAGGAGGTTTTGAAAAAGGCAAAGGAAAATCTGGAGTGGCTCATTAAAGAAGGTGTGATGATACAGGACGAAAAGCCTTGCTTTTATGTTTACAGGCTTCAGAGAGGAGATCATGTGCAAGTAGGACTTCTGGCGACTTTTTCGGTGGATGAATATGTGAATGACAAGATAAAGAAGCATGAGCTGACCCGAAAAGAGAAGGAAGATGAGAGAGCAATGCATGTTTACATCGTCAGAGCCCATACGGGGCCAGTATATTTGATGTATAAATCCGACGAGAGCGTTAATAGGACGTTTGAGAGTGTGGTGAATGAGAAAGAGCCCGAATACGACTTTACGGACGGCACAGGTGTCAGGCATACTCTCTACCTGGTTTGCGAAGATGAGAAGATAAACGAAATAGTGGAAGCTTTCAAGAAGATCGATGCTTTCTACATAGCCGATGGACATCACAGAGCAGCTGCGGCTGCCAGAGCGAGAGAATGGTTTAAAAACGAGAACCCAAGTCACATGGGCGAAGAGGAATACAATTACTTTCTGGCAGTTGTCTTTCCACATGACAGGTTAAAAGTTTATGAGTATAACAGGGTTGTGAAAGATTTGAACGGGATGTCGAAGGAAGAGTTCCTTGAGAAAGTGAGAGAGAAGTTCGATGTATCCGTGGCAAGTGAAAAGCCGTATCGTCCGAAAAGAGTACATGAATTCGGCGTGTATTTTGGAAATGGTGAGTGGTATGTAATGAAACCGAAAGACGGAACATTTGATCCGAATCATCCCGTTGAGAAGTTAGATGTCTCTATACTCCAAAACAATCTGCTCGCTCCCATATTGGGTATAGAGAATCCAAGAACAGATCCCAGGATAGATTTCGTCCCCGCTGTACATGGACTCGGGGATCTCGTCAAGTTTGTTGATGAAGGAGGTTTTAAGATAGGTTTCACTCTTTATCCAACTCCGGTAGAGGCGATTATGGAGGTTTCTGATGCGAAGCTTATAATGCCACCTAAGTCCACATGGTTCGATCCGAAACTCAAGAGTGGAATCGTTGTTCACCTGATATGACGATACATCCTAAGGTACGCGGAAAGGTTAATAGCGCAGTGAAAGAATATCGCGGGGAAAATGCTCCCCGCGTTTTTTATTACAGTAAGTGCAAGCAGAAAACCGGAAACAAACCTTAGAATCTGCACGGACACACTGGGTTTTTCCATTTTGAAGAGCCAGTTCAGTGCGTGGAATCCGGAGAATATGATGCCATTTATGAAACATGCGGTTATATCCGACCCTGTGTGCCACAGCACAACACCGCGAAAAAGGAGTTCTTCGGATATCGGATAGAAGACAGCAACGGCAAAGATTGCGTCTCTGGGAATGTATATGTTTTTTCTATCGCCGGACAGAATGTTCCAGATGATAAAAGGGAGGAAGAGGTACCAGAGTTTCATGTAAGGTTTGAAAGAATAGCCCACCCCTGTGATGGCGTATAATACCGATGAGGTCAAAAGCAATAAAAGGGACTGGAGAGTCATTTGAAGAGAGGTTTTCAGTCTCTTTAGAGTTAGTGCGGTTATTAACATTACGAGGAAGTATATACTCAGAGAAAAGGCTATCTCTAACATAGCCAGAAGATTTTAGCATAAGTGCGGGAGGGATTTATGTGAGTCTTTACGAAAAAATAGTTAACAAGAGTGCAAAGGTTGGAGTCATTGGCCTTGGCTATGTCGGCCTTCCGCTTGCTGTGGAAAAAGCAAAAGCTGGGTACGAAGTCCTCGGATTCGATATTCAGGAAAAGAAGGTAAGAATGGTAAATGAGGGTAAAAACTACATAGGAGACGTGGTTGATGAGGAACTCGAGGATCTTGTAAAAAAAGGTAGGCTCTCTGCAACTACCGATTTCGATAGAATAGCCGAGTGTGATGTTGTTGCTATATGTGTTCCTACACCGATAGATGAGCACAAGGTTCCTGACCTTTCTTATGTCGTTAGCACGGGAAGAGAGATAGCAAAGAGGCTTCACAAGGGTATGCTCATCGTCTTAGAGAGCACGACATATCCGGGAACGACAGAAGAGGTTCTACTTCCAATTTTAGAGAGCACGGGTCTGAAAGTGGGGAAGGATTTTTACCTTGCTTTCAGTCCTGAGAGGGTGGATCCTGGAAACAAAAGGTTCAAGACAAAGAATACTCCTAAGGTTGTTGGAGGGGTCACCCCCGAATGCACCAAGCACGCAAAGGCTCTTTATGAAAACGTTTTGGAAGCTCCCGTTTTCACCGTTTCTTCGCCAAAGGCCGCAGAGATGACAAAGATCTTGGAGAATACCTTCAGAATCGTGAACATAGCTTTGATAAACGAAATGGCCATAGTGGCGTCCAGGATGGGTATAAACATATGGGAGGTTATAGAAGCGGCAGCGACAAAACCCTTTGGTTTCATGCCCTTTTATCCTGGGCCTGGTGTTGGAGGGCATTGTATACCCATAGATCCGTTTTATCTGACATATAAAGCGAGAGAATACGATTGGCACACACGGCTCATAGAACTTGCTGGAGAGATAAACGATTTCATGCCCGAGTATGTCGTGCAGAGGCTCCAGGACATACTCAACGACAGAGGCAAAGCTCTCAATGGATCGAAAATTCTCGTTTTAGGAGTCACATACAAGGGTGATGTTGCAGATCTCAGAGAATCCCCCGCTCTTAAAGTAATAGAAAATCTGGAGAAAAAGAAGGCTGTGGTTCTTTATTACGATCCATTGATAGAAAAGTTTCAACACCACGGGAAAGAATATGAGAGGGTAGATTTAACGAAAGATTTGCTAAATGAAGTGGATGGAGTTGTTATAACGACAGCGCATACTAAGGGTGTGGATTACGAATTCATTTTGGAGCATGCTCCCTTCGTTTATGACACAAAGAACATTACCAAAGGTATAAGACATCACAGGGATAAGATCTACCTTCTGTGATCAATTATATCGTTTGGGCTGTTGGGGGTGATGGAATGAAGGTCACCGTTGTCGGGGCTGGTAACGGTGGACAAGCTCTTGCTGCATACTTATCTATGCGGGGTGTTGATGTTGCACTTTACAACAGGTCGCTAAAGAGAATAGCTGCCATAATGAAGACAAGGACCATAAGGCTCGAAGGAGAGGTTCAGGGTAACTTCAGGATAAGCTTTGCAACGACTGATATGCAAGAAGCAGTAAAAGGAAGAAAATTGATAATGGTCGTAGTTCCGGCTTTTGCCCATAGGGATATAGCCAGGAAAATTGCTCCCTACATTGAAGACGGTCAGATAATAGTCCTGAACCCAGGAAGAACAGGAGGTGCAATAGAGTTTTGGAATACGCTTAAAGAACTTGGGGTTAACAAAGAGATAGTCTTAGCTGAGGCACAGACGTTTGTCTTTGCGTCAAGACTCACAAACCCTGGCGTTGTTAGGATATTCAGGATAAAAAATGCCGTTCCAGTGTCTGCACTTCCCGCTTCTAAGAACGAGGTCCTTGAGAAAACCCTTTTGGAGATCTTGCCTGAGTTCGAAATAGCCCCTAATACTATATACACGAGCTTCAACAACATAGGGGCAGTCTTCCACCCGGCGGTTCTGCTTTTGAACGCAGGAAGGATTGAGTCATCCGCTGGAAAGTTCGAATTTTACCTTGAAGGTATAACTCCTTCCGTTGCGAGGGTTTTGGAAAAGATAGATTCCGAAAGATGCACAGTTATGGAAGCTCTTGGAGAGCAGCCCATGACAGCTAAGGAATGGCTCAACTACGCCTACGATGTACAAGGAGAAGACCTTCACGATGCGATACACAACAACCCAGGTTACCAGGGAATAATGGCACCACCGAGCATAGCCAACCGTTACATTTTAGAGGATGTTCCAATGAGTCTCGTTCCGATATCTTCTTTTGGAAAGATGTTGGGAATAGAGACACCTACGATAGATGCGATCATACAAATAGCCTCCGTTATGATGAGGAGGAATTTCAAAGCGGAAGGAAGGACTGTAAGGACCCTGGGACTCGAGGGTATGAGCGTCGAGCAAATAAGAAAATTCGTCATGGAGGGGAAAGCGTGAAGGTTTTAGGTGCTGCCATTGGGAGCGATGTCCACACCGCGGGTCTTGTGATCTTCTTGGATGTAGCTAAAAAAGAAGGCTATGAAACTATAAATCTCGGTGGCGCTGTCCCGCTCGAAAAGGTTGTAAGCGCAATAGAAAAAGAAGATCCCGATATAGTCGCTATAAGTTACAGACTCGGAAAGGAACCGCTAAAAAAGCTCTTAGAAGACTTTTTCAGGATGATAGACGAGAAGGGCCTTTCGAACAGGAGATTTTTCTTTGGCGGAACGATAGAAACGGGAGAAGTGGCAAAGAATTTTGGAAGGTTTGATGCCATATTCGATGGCCGTCAAGAGATAGAAGACATAGTCATGGTTTTGAGGGGAGAGAAGAGAAGGAAAGAGGGAAGCAAACTGCCACCCCAGACGCTCTGGGAGAGGGTGGATTACAAAAAACCGTATCCCCTCTTCAGGCATCACATAGGTCTTCCGACGCTTGGAGAGACCATAAAGGAAGTCGAAAAAATGGCAGAATCTGGTCTCTTGGACATCATCTCGATCGCACCGGATCAGAACGCCCAGCAGTACTTCTTCGAACCAGATAAGATGGACCCTGCGCAGGACGGAGCGGGAGGCGCTCCGATAAGGAGCAGAGAGGATTTCGAAAGGCTGTATCAAGCTTCGCGGAGAGGAAATTATCCTTTGGTCAGGTGTTACGCAGGGACGAGAAATCTGGTCAAGTTTGCAAGGATGCTCAAAGAGACGATAAACAATGCTTGGGCGGCTATTCCCGTTTTTTGGTACTCCGAGCTCGATAGAAGGAGCGAGAGGCCCTTGGAAGGAGCGATAAGAGAAAACTTGGAAGCCATCAAATGGAACGCGGAAAATGACGTTCCAGTGGAGATAAACGACGCTCACCAGTGGGGGCTCAGGTTTGCACACGATGCGCTCGTCGTGGCGGACACATACATAATAACTTATATAGCTAAAAAGCTCGGAGTAAAGCATTATGTGCAGCAGTACATGCTGATGACACCGCATTTCTTGAATCCGAAATACGATATTGCCAAAAACATCGCCATGAAAGAGATTGTTAAATCATTTGAAGATGAAAATTTCAGAACCTATACGATGATAAGAGCGGGGCTTTTGTCATTTCCGGCAGACCCGCACATGGCCATGGGACAGCTCGTCACCGAGATGTTCTACGGTGCATACCTTGAACCAGATATAGTCCATGTCGTTGCGTATTGCGAAGCTATACAGAGAGCCAGAGCAAAAGAGATAATCGAGAGCGTTAAGATGACAAGAAGGGCCCTTTCCATAGCAAGATCCGGCGCTCCGGATTACATGGCCGATCCGGAAGTTAAAAACCGAGTTCAGGAGCTAATGGAAGAAGCCATGGTGATAGTTCAGGCGATTAGAAAGCTCGGAGAAAGGATGGGATCTGAGGAACCGCTTCTGGATCCAAAGGTTCTTGCAAGGGCGGTCAGAGAAGGAATACTCGATGCTCCTGGCCTTACCGGAGGCGGTGTTGCACCAGGAAAAGTGAAGATAGACTTCTCGAAAGGAAGAGTTGATTCTGTAGATGAGGAAGGAAAACTCTTAAGAGAGCGCGAAAGGCTCAAGGAATATTTGAGTTAGAGAAGTTTGCGAAAAATTTTTCTTTTTCTCACCCCTGATGATATCATCCTGTGTGTGAAAAATCTCTTTAGATGGAGGTGAAAAGATGGGATTTCTCACTGAAGCCCATATAAAACTCAACGAGGAATACGGGGCTCATAACTACAAACCGCTTCCGGTCGTTCTGGAAAGAGGAGAAGGGGTCTGGGTTTGGGACGTCGAAGGAAAGAAGTACATTGACATGCTCTCTTCTTATTCTGCTCTGAATCAGGGTCACAGGCATCCGAAGATAATGAAGGCCCTTTTCGAACAAGCTCAAAGACTTACGTTGACCTCCAGAGCATTCCACAACGATGTTCTTGGAAGGTTCTTTAAAAAGATGCACGATGTGACGGGTTATGACAAGACGCTCCCGATGAACACAGGAGCTGAAGCCGTCGAGACCGCCCTGAAGATCGCAAGGAAGTGGGGATATTACAAGAAAGGCGTTCCAAAGTATGAGGGTGAGATAATCGTAATGGAAAACAACTTCCATGGAAGGACGATAACAATCATCACTTTCTCCACTACCGAACAGTACAGGGACGGTTTTGGACCGTTCACACCTGGCTTTAAAGTCGTCAAATACGGTGATATAAAAGCTGTTGAAGAAGCGATAACTGACAAGACGATAGCCGTTTTGGTTGAGCCCATCCAGGGTGAGGGTGGAATCCTCGTTCCGCCGGAAGGATATCTCAGGGATCTCAGAAAGCTCACGAAAGAGCGAGGAATACTCCTTATATTCGACGAGATCCAGACCGGGCTGGGAAGGACGGGTAAGCTCTTTGCATACGAATGGGAAGATGCAAGGCCAGATATGCTCATTCTCGGTAAAGCTTTGGGTGGAGGAGTCTATCCGGTTTCGGCCGTTCTCACGAGCAACGATATCATGGAAGTCATAAATCCTGGAGACCATGGTTCCACTTTCGGAGGTAACCCACTCGGTGCAGCTGTTGCAATAGCAGCAATAGATGTGATCATAGAAGAAAAACTTCCGGAGAACGCCCAGAAGATGGGAGAGTATTTCAGAGAGCAGCTCAAAAAGATTGATTCACCGGTTATAAAGGAAGTCAGGGGAAAGGGTTTGATGATAGGAGTCCAGACGACGATCCCGGCAAAAGAGATCTGTCTCAAGATGATGGGAGAAGGAGTTCTGGCGTACTACGCACACGAATATGTGGTCAGGTTCGCGCCGCCGCTCATAATAAAGAAAGAAGAGATAGATTGGGCTTTGGAAAGGATAGAGAAGGTGTTCAAGAGCTTTTAAGCAAACCGGGCGGCCTTCAGGCCGCCTTTTCATCGCTCGAACACCGCTATGCCGTAGCTTCCCGGTCCAAGGTGAACGGACAGAGCAGAAGACCTAACGGGAACTTCCTTTACATCAAGACCAAGCTTTTTTGCATGTTCTTTCAAAAGTCTTCCTTTTTCAGGAGCATGGATGTTTCCGACAAAGACCTTTGAGTTTTTCGGTAGCCTCTCAAGGAGCCTTATCATGTACTGGAAAACCTTTTTCTCGCCCCTTAGGATTTTCTTTGTTGTTAGAGCTCCTTCGACGACTTCTATGACTGGCCTTAGCTTCAAGAGAGAGCCTATCATGGCTTCCATACCTTTCAATCTTCCACTTCTTTTGAGAAATTCAAGGCTTCCAACCGTTAGAAATAGCTTCATCGACTCTCTGAGTTTTTGCAGCTCATCCATTATTTCATCCACGCTCTTGCCACTCATTTCTAAGATTTTTTCCACATAAGCTTGGGCTACGATTGTAGCCGCCCCGGTGTCGAAAACGCGCACTCTATCATCAAAAACTTTCGAAGCGATCTTCGCGCTCCCTATCGTTCCACTGAGCTTCTCGGATATGTGAAGCGATATAACAGCATCGTTTTCCTTTAAAGCTTTTTGGTAGACGTCTTCGAAGTCGTTTGGGGAAGGTTGGCTCGTTTTTGCAAACGCGTTCTTTTCTCTCATCAAAGAGAAGATCTCATCGAGAGATTTCGTTCCGTCAAGGAAAGTCTCACCGGCGATCTCCACTTTTAGCGGAACCCAGTAAACCTTTTCTCGGAGATCGTCCGTGACATCGAGAGTACTATCCAGAACGATCCCAACTTTCAAATCACCTTCACCTTCCATTTCACGAATTTGAGCATCATGTATCCCAAAAGAAGCGCCAATGCGTTACTGATCGCCATAGCGTAGAACACACCTTTGAAACCGTATGTTTGAGCAAACAATGTTACTAACGGCACCCGTATCCCCCACAGCCTCGTTACATTTATTATAGCCACATAAATGGTTTTCCCAGCCCCATTGAATGCACCCATCACTATTGAGACCATGGCAAAGAGTGGTACCGAGAATGAGACGAGGTGAAAGTATATCCTTCCCAGCGCTATGACCTCTGGATCGTTTATGAAAAAGCGTGTTACTTGGTCGGCAAAGAGGAAAAGAAAGACAGCTGATATTCCAACGATTGTGAATGTTTCTATGAATCCCCATCTGACAGTACGGTCGACTTTTTTTAAGTCCTCTGCTCCTAAAAATTGCCCCACCATTGTCGTCACGCCCGCAGAGATGGCCATTCCTACCATGGTCAGCATGGATGTTATCCTGTTTCCGATTCCGTAAGCGCTAACGACGGCCGGTCCGAATCTCGAGATTATGCCCATTATTACGGCAAAACCACTTGCGGTTATCGCCTGACCGATCGCACCGGGAATTCCTATCTTGAAGATTTTTTTGATTAGCACAGAATCGGGAATTGAATCTCTCAGATGGAGTTTGAAGCCGAGCTTCCCGCCAAAGAGAATGTAAAGGGAGTAAACAACGGCGACGGCGCGTGATATAACGGTGGCCCATGCCGCACCAGCAACTTCCATTCTAGGAAAGCCTATTCCAAAGATCATAAATGGGTCGAGAACGATGTTAAGGAATATCGAGACCATAGAGATGTGCATCACGACAACGGTATCTCCCCATCCCCTTGCAATAGCTTGAGAGGCCATCATGAGAAATGTGAAGGGCATTCCCAAAAAGATTATCTTTAAATATTCAACCGCATAGGGTTTTATTGGATCTCCTATTCCGAGTATCGTTAAGATCCAGTCGGAGAAAAAGTAACCAAAAACTGCCACGGCTGATGCTACCCAAAGGCTAACCACCATGACTTGCATAGCGCTCTTTTCAGCCATATCTTGTCTTTTAGCGCCTATGTATTGGGAAACCAGTGCAGTTGCAGCGGATGAGAGTCCAAATGCAAGAGACATGAAAACAAAATTTATGGGAAAAGAAACCGTGGGAGCTCCAAATTTTACCTTGCCGAGCTTTCCAAGCCAGAACGCATCTACGACGTTGTAGAGAGTTTGAATGAAGTTGGTGACCATAATGGGCCAGGAGAGTCTCAATAGCGTTTTTGGAATGGAGGAATTCATTATATCTATTCTCTGTCTTGGCCTCTTCAAGGTTTTACCCCCAGTAATGTGGAATTTTTTTCTTTCTGAAGATACGCCGAACAATTATAACAGAAGCAAGCCCAGGGAGCGGCGAGCAGCCTTTTCGAAAGTTAAAAAGCTAAAATACGCATTCATGGGTTATAATTGACCGGGAGATGGTGGTTTTGTGAAGAAGATATCCCAGATACTCGAAGAGCTAATAGAAAGGCATGAAAAGTACAAGAAACTCAGGCTCTTTTCCGTGTCGAGCCTGTGGAAGAAAGTAGTGGGAGAGAACATAGCTTCGAAGGCAAAAGTGGTGGATTTCATTGACGGAAAACTTGTGGTAGTATGTTCTGATCCCATGTGGAGAGCGGAACTCGAGCTCAGAAAAAATGCCATTGCATCGAGAATAAACGAGGAGATCGGCAAAAAGCTTGTTAAAACAATTGTTTTGCGGAGGGGATGAAGAGTGCCAGGAGAAGAGAAAAAGTACACGGCCGAAGACATAAAGATATTGAAAGGGTTAGAAGCTGTTAGAAAGAGGCCGGGGATGTACATAGGTTCCACCGGCAAAAGGGGCTTGCAGCACCTCGTTTATGAGGTCGTGGACAACAGTGTAGATGAGGCGTTGGCAGGGTATTGTACAGATATAAAGGTCAGGTTGAGAAAAGACGGATATGTGGAAGTTGTGGATAACGGAAGAGGAATACCGGTGGATATTCATCCCGAGGTTGGTAAAAGCGCACTTGAGGTCGTGATGACCACCCTTCATGCAGGAGGAAAGTTTTCGAAAGAAAGCTACAAAATAAGTGGAGGGCTCCATGGAGTCGGCGTCTCTGTTGTGAACGCTCTGTCAGAGCATCTCGTTGTCGAGGTCTACCGGGATGGAAAGGTTTATCGGCAGGAATACTCAAGAGGTGAGCCGCTTACCCCCGTTGAAGTTGTTGGTGAGACTGATAAAAGGGGAACAAAGGTTATCTTTAAACCGGATCCCACGATCTTTTCCACAACTGAGTTCGATCCCGATGATATAAAGATGCGCTTGAGGGAACTTGCATTTCTCAATCCAGGTCTCACGATCGAATTTGAAGATGAAATCAGAGGGGACCGGAGTGTTTTCAAATACGAAGGTGGACTCACGCAGTTTGTCCAGTATCTGAACAAAGGTAGGAAAGCCCTTCACGATGTGATTCATATAACAGGTATGCATGGTGACATAAAAGTCGATGTAGCTTTCCAGTACACAGATGGATATTCTGAAACCATTTATGCATATGCCAACAACATTAAGACTGTGGATGGGGGAACCCATGTAACCGCATTTAAAACAACCCTTACTCGTATGATGAACGATTATGCGAAAAAGCAAGGGATTTTGAAAAAGAACGAATCCTTTGCAGGAGAAGATGTTAGAGAAGGCCTAACAGCTGTTATAAGCGTTCTTTTGAAAAATCCAGAGTTTGAAGGTCAAACGAAATCAAAGCTGGGAAACGAGGAAGCACTTGAAGCTGTTTCAAAGGTACTAAGAGAAAAATTGAGAGATTATTTCGACGCTAATATTTCAGTTTTGAAAAGGATACTATCGAAGATACAGAATGCGATGAAGGCAAGAGAGGCAGCACGCAAAGCAAAGGAAATGATCAGGAGAAAGAATGTGCTTGAGAGTACATCACTTCCAGGTAAACTCGCTGACTGCACAAGCACGGACCTTGAGAAGAGCGAACTCTTCATAGTTGAGGGTGACTCTGCTGGAGGATCGGCAAAGCAGGCCAGGGATAGGGAATTCCAAGCAATACTTCCGATAAGAGGAAAGATTTTGAATGTTGAGAAAGCTTCATTTGAGAGATTGCTGAAAAACGAGCAGATAAACGACATCATAATTGCTATTGGCACAGGCATAGGTGACGATTTCGACATAGGAAAGCTCAGATACGGAAAAGTGATAATAATGACTGATGCCGATATAGACGGTGCACATATAAGAACGTTACTTCTCACACTCTTTTACAGGTATATGAGACAACTCATAGAAGAAGGCCATGTTTACATTGCCATGCCTCCTCTTTACAAAGTCAGTGTTGGGAAATCTGAGCATTATTTGTACTCAGACGAAGAACTTCAGGAGTTCTTGAGCAATTTAAACGGCAAGAAATACACAATACAGAGATACAAAGGCCTTGGAGAAATGAATCCTGAACAACTGTGGGAAACAACTATGGACCCCGAGAAGAGGAAAATTATCAAGGTTGAGATAGAAGATGCGGAGGAAGCAGATAGGCTCTTTGAGATACTCATGGGAAATGACGTTTCCAACAGAAGGAGATTCATAGAGAACAACGCTTTGAATGTAACGAACTTGGACATATGAGAGGCTTTAAACTATTAAGACTCATTGTGATAGCTTATCTTTTAGCCGCTTTTTTATACGTTGTGCCTTTTAAAAGCCCTGAGAGAATTTCAAGGAAGCTTTGGGTTATAGTGGCATACAAAGGGAGATATTACGGGGCAAATGAGGACGGAGTTTTGTTTTCCATTGTGGAGCCGAAGACTATATCTCAGCCGGTGATAAGCTGCTTGGAATTAACCGGTCTAAAAATTCCAAAACGATATGTAGATGAGCTAAAGCTTATACCTTCTGTTCTTAAGAGTGATTATGTTTCCGAGATCTGTCTTGATAAAAAGCTCATTATAATGAGGAAAGGTATAATGTTATACTTCAATAAATGGGAAGAGATGGAAGAAAGCATGCGGGATATAGAAGGACTCTTTGCGTTCATATCCCCTAAAAGTATCCTTGAACTTTTCGAAGGAGGGAACTTGGTCGTATTGAAGGGGGGATGGGAATGGCAAGGTACGAGCTATATGTCTCAGTAGACATCGGTTCCAGAAGCACAAAAGGTGCGGTTATTATGAGAGATGGCGAAAAATACACTGTTTTAGGATACATTTCAGTTGATTCAAGGGGAATAGAAAATGGAGATATAAAAGACGTGAGTTCCTTTAAAGAGAACATGATGTACATCATGGATGAACTGGAAAAACAGTTCCCGAAATTGGGCAAATCTATATTCCTTTTTTCTTTTAGCACTGATAGATTCCTGTTGAGTGAGCATTCGGAAGAGGATGAACTTGCTGGTGAGGATGAAGAAGATAAGTTGATCACAGAAGAAATGCTTGATACTCTGAGAGAAAAGGCATTGGAAAGACTTTCGGGATCAGAGCATGGTTACAGGGTTTTTCATTTTTATCCCAAAAGGTTTCTCATAGATGAAAAGCGAGTCGTTTTCAACCCTGTAGATATGAAGGCAAAGAAGCTGACAATGGAATTCATAGCCGTTAAGGCAGATAGTTCGCTGGCTGAGCCATTGAAAGCTACCATAGAAGATTCACTTGGAGTGGAAATTTCTTTGTTCTCTTCTCCGATAGTGGCTGCCGAAGGTGTACTAACTGCGACGGAAAAAGACAGTGGTGTGGTGATGGTAGACTTAGGTCACGATTTCACCACGCTCGTGGCCTATCTCAACGGTATTCCAATAGATCTTCATGTAATTCCAGTGGGTATAAGGCACGTGATCAAGGACATCGCGTACGTTTTGGGTACTTCAATCGGTGAAGCAGAAACGCTTTTAAGAAATTATGGAAGTGCCCTATATGAATCTCGGCAGGAGGAGATGTTTGATATAGAATATAAAGCACTCGACGGAAGGACGCTCAAAAGAGTTTCTGTGGAAAAACTTTCTCTGATAATAAATGCCAGGGTCAGGGAGATTCTAAACAAAGCTCGGAGGATTTTTAAGGATCTGGAAAGGAATGTTCCAGAATACAGGGAGAACGGTATTCCCGGTGGCATTGTTTTAACAGGTGGAGGAGCGAAGATTAAAGGTATAACGGATATTGCCGGACAAGTTTTTAGAACGAATATAAGAGTAGGAACATTCTTGCGTTCTATAACTGGGGAGTACCCTGAGATCGAAGGTGGAGAAGAGGTGGCCGATGATCCATTGTTCTCAGCCGTGTTCGGAAATATTCTCGAATTTGATAAAGCAGCTGGAGAAGGCAGATTTTCCAGGAAGAAAAAAAGAAATCTCGTGGATACCATAATAAAGTTCTTCAAGAGCCTTATCGGATGACAGGAGGTAAGAGTGATGGGATTTGAACTCGAGAGAGGGCCGCGAGAAGGGCTTCCTTATCCTTCGATAAAGGTGATGGGAGTTGGAGGAGCTGGAAACAACGCTGTCAATAGGATGATCGACCTTGGGATACATGGCGTTGAATTCATCGCTGTTAATACGGATGTGCAGGTACTCGATGCTTCGAAGGCACCGGTAAAGCTTCAGATAGGAAGAAAGGTTACAAGGGGACTTGGAGCAGGTGGAGATCCAAGTAAAGGAAAAAGTGCTGCCGAAGAAAGTAAGGAGGAGATACGTAGGATTTTGGAAGGAACCGATATGCTCTTCATAACAGCAGGGTTTGGTGGTGGTACCGGTACAGGGGCTTCTCCTGTAATAGCAGAAATTGCTAAGGAAATGGGAATATTGACTGTGGCTATAGTTACCACTCCTTTCTTCTTCGAAGGGAAAACCCGTTGGATGAACGCTGTGGAAGGTTTGAGAGAAATAAAGGATAAGGTTGATACGTTGATAAGAATTTCAAACAACAAACTCTTGGAAGAGCCAGATGTAGAAATTGCAAAAGCCTTTTTCCTGGCTGATGAAGTTCTCCATCAGGGAGTTAAGGGGATCTCTGAACTCATAACCAAGCGTGGAATAATAAATCTGGACTTTGCCGATATAGAATCGATCATGAGAAATGCTGGTGCCGCTCTCCTCGGAACAGGGGTTGGAAAGGGAGATAGCAGGGCTATCGTGGCGGCGAAAAGTGCTATGGAGAGCAGATTTATAGATTACCCCGTTGAAGATGCTCAGGCCCTTATAGTGAACATAACAGCCCCACAAAATGCAAAGATGCGGGAAATACAAGATGCCATGAGATTTATACGTCAGAATATGAGTGAAGATACAGACATAATGTTTGGACTCATGTATGACGAAGAAATGCCCGATGATGAGATAAGGATAACGCTGATAGCCACGAGATTCGAAGAAGACGAAAGAATACTCATTCCCGATGAGGACATTCCTACCATCTTCTGGAAGGGTATAGACCTCCGTTAGAGGTGATGCTTGGTGATATTTGAAAGAAAGAGGCGTTATAAGCGTTTGGGTGAAATGTTACTTGAGAAAGGGTTTATCACTGAGAATGAGCTGGCAAGAGCATTGGAATATAAAAGAGAGACGGGGAAACCCCTTGGTGAAGCCTTGGTTGAGCTTGGTTATGTAACTTGGGACGAGATAACTCACGCTCTTGCCGAACAGTTTGGTGTTGAGGTTCTCGATACTATTCCCACAGAAATACCCGCGGATGTTTTGGCAAAGCTGCCCCGAAACGTTATAGAGGATCTTCACATCATACCTTTGAAGGAAGAGGAGAACGGGCGTTTAGTGATAGTAACCGATACGGCAACGGATATATCCAGGATAGAGTCCTCCATAAAGTTTTTGACTGGCAAAGAACCAAAAATTCTGCTGACCAGTCCTGTAACCTTCGATTATCTTTACAAGACATTCATCACGGGTAATGCAGAGGACATGAATTTTGAACCAGTGTACGTGGAGGAAGATATAGAAGAAACGGAAGTTATATCAGAAGAGGAAGAGGAAAACGCTCCGATTGTCAAACTCGTTTCTATGATAATCCATAGAGCTATAGAAAAAGAGGCAAGCGATATCCATATTGAGCCTGCAAGGAATTACGTGAGGGTTAGATACCGAATGGACGGAATGCTGAAGAACATAATGACTTACCCGAAAAGCCAACACAATGCCGTTGTGATAAGAATTAAAATAATGGCAAACCTTGACATTTCGGAAAGGCGGAGACCCCAGGACGGGAAATTTTTTATGAAGGTGGCAGGCGAGCAGTATGACTTTAGGGTTTCAACGATGCCCTCTGTTTATGGAGAAACCGTTGTCATGAGGATACTGAAGGTTTCCTCAGCGAACAAGAGGTTAGAGGATCTGGGATTTAACGAATACAATGTCCAGAGGATAAAGAAAATGTTAACGAGTCCCTATGGAATAATATTGGTAACGGGTCCTACAGGAAGTGGAAAGTCTACCACTTTGGTTGCAATGATAAACGAGTTGAAAAACGAAGCAGTTAACATAGTGACTGCGGAGGATCCAGTGGAATACACCATAGAGGGGATTACGCAATGTCAAGTACGTCCAGAAATAGGTTTGAATTTTGCAGCTTATTTGAGGTCTTTTCTCCGGCAGGACCCCGATATAATAATGGTGGGAGAGATAAGAGATCGAGAGACTGCCCAGCTTGCGATAGAAGCTTCCATGACAGGCCACCTCGTTTTGAGCACCCTCCACACCAACGATGCTCCCTCCGCCGTCGATAGATTGAGAAACCTCGGTGTGGATCCAAGATTAGTGAGCACATCTCTTCTTGGAATAATCGCTCAAAGACTTGTTAGAAAGATAAATCCAAGATGTAAGACAGAGAAAAGGCCTTTAAGGGAAGACTTGAAGGTCTATTGGGAACAATATTATAAGGATGTTTATGAACCATATGAATATGTTCCTTCTAATAAAGGTGAAAGCTGCGAAGATATGTATAGAGGAAGGACAGCCGTGGGAGAGGTATTACTCGTCGATGAGCTTATGAGAGAGAAGATCGCCGATGGCTCGCCAGTTAAAGACTTGGAAAAGGCGGCTATTATGGGTGGAATGAGGAAGATGTTCGTAGACGGTTTAGAAAAAGTTCTGAAAGGCGAGACCACAGTGGAGGAGGTGTTCAGGGTAGTCCAAACCCCTGAGATATGAAGTACTATTCCAAAAGCCCAGAAGAGTGGAAAAAAGAAGATGAATCCAAAGGTGTGAAGGAGAGAATAGATTATCTCAGAAAAAGAGCGTGGTTGTTTTTAATAATCAATATATTGATAGTGTTTGTTGCTGTGATTATGGTGCGTTATTACGTATCCTTGGCACCCGAAAAAGGGCGTGTTGGTCCTTTAAACGTGATAATCAGGATGAAAGATCCCGATGCAATTTATACATTGGGAGAACCCATAACTGCATCGATTTCTGTTCAGAACACTTCAAAGAGATCAACAGGATTTTCCTTGGGAGAATTTCAGCTTGTAATTTTGGATTCAGATGGCACCGTTAAGTACTCCTTTAGTAGAAAGGTCGATTATGAAGGCGAATTGAAAGGCTTCGAAGTGATTCCGATTTTCAATTTAACCGATTGGGATCTATTATCCGACCTGGAACCTGGGAAATACACCTTGAAAGTAAGTATGAAAGTAAACGGAGTTTTAGTAACGATGGCAAGGAGTTTCAGTGTTGTGGAGCACTACGATATAGTCGTAGAGGGAATGAAAGACTTCTACTTCTTGGGAGAGATACCTTTGTATGTTATAGGCGTGGAGAACGGTAATTTGAAAGAGACGAAAATAAAGATAACAGAGGCAAGTGTGAGGTTGGAAGATGCTGAGGGCAGAAAAGTTGAGGAAAGAAAGTTCACCGTGAACGAGGAATATGATTTGCCAGAAAAAGGTGCAACTAAGGTGATGGAGTTCTCTCCTCGCATCAAATTCGATCGTTTGGGAGAATACAAGATGACGGTGACCTTTCATACAGATAAAGGAGTTTTACAGGCGGTAAGGACGTTCTCTGTCATATCGAAATCTATGTTATCGATAAAGGATGTCAGGGTGCTCATAGAGTCTCCTCTTTATGTCAAACCTGGGGAAAAATTTACTGTGAAAATATTCCTTTACAATGACTCCCAAGACAATAGGTTCATTCTTGTTGACTCAGGCTCGTTCTTTATAGAAGGGAAAGGGAAGATAACGGGCGAAAAAGTTGAAGGGTTAAGGGTAAGGCTTGGAAGAAACGAGAAGGTGAAAGTGTTTGAAAAAAGTGTGGCTTTGAAAGAAGCTGGTGAATACAAGATCACCGCTTTATTTAAGACAAAGAAGGGTGACCTGTATAAGGAATTATCTTTGAAAGTAGCTGGAGTAGGGGGTGAAGGAAAATGAGAGTTAAACACTGGATGACAAAAAGCGCGCCTGTTATAGAAACGGGTTCAACGGTGGGAGAAGCTCTTAAGGTTATGGAAACCTATGGCATGGGAGAGCTTGCTGTTGTGGATGAAAATGGGAAGTATATAGGCCTTCTCAATGAGGAAGATATAGAGAGGCTTCCTTCAGATAAGCTGATAGATGACTTCGTGTCGTTTCCCGAGCTTTATGTTCATCCAGAAGATGCCATAGAAGCTGCCTTGCTTGCTTTTATGGAGACATCAGAAACATTCGTTCCTGTTGTTGATGAGAATTTAAAAGTGGTTGGTATGGTGACTCTTCAGGATATCTTGGAATCGATGATAGAGATAACTGCGATGGATGAGCCCGGATGTAGGGTATCCCTTTTGTTGAAAGATGTTCCGGGAGAATTGAAGAAAATCGTGGATACTCTTGCTGAAAATAGGATCAATATCCTTTCGATATTGACGCACAGAGAAGATGGTATGAGGAGGGTGGTTTTGAGGATAGATGCAACAAACGCTGAGGATGTACGAAAAATCTTTGAAGATTACGGTATAGAATACGATTCAATAATTGAGGAGGAAGGCTTCTGATGGGGGCCGTGATCCAAGGTATCGTGCAAGGTCTGACGGAGTTTCTTCCCATCTCGAGTAGTGGTCATTTGGAAGTGTTTTCAAAGGTTTTCGGATTTAGAGGAGATCTTAGCTTTGTTGCGCTTCTGCATTTGGGGACTTTCTTTGCTGTTTTCATATTCGCATTTAAAAAGCTGGTATTTGCGTTTAAAAAGCCTTGGGTTTTGTTTATGCTTTTCATATCAACCCTGCCTGCCGTTATCTTTGGCATGCTCTTCGAAGATGTGGTTGAGAAGAGTTTTAACGCTGAGATACTTCCTATCACATTCTCCATTACAGCTTTCTTTCTCTTAATCGGTTCTGTTTCAAGTGGAAGAAAAAAGATGGAAGAGATGAGTTGGATAGAGGCGCTTCTAATAGGGTTTGCTCAGCTTTTGGCACTCTTTCCCGGGATATCTCGGAGCGGTATGACGATTTCGGCAGCTTTACTCCTTGGCTACACCTTCGAAGATGCTCTTTATTACTCTTTTCTCATGGCTCTTCCCGTGACCCTTGGTGCTGGCATTTTGAAATTCCAGGGGGCGGGGACCCCAGGGCTGGTGGGTCTTGTTTTTTCATTTCTTTTCGGGCTCCTCGCCCTCTTCCTACTGAAAAAGAGTGTATATCTTGGTAAATTACACGTTTACGGTTATTATCTTGTCGGTGTGTCCCTCGTTTCATTTTTGTGGGGGTGAAAACGAATGAAGGCTGAGATATTGCTCGTTGGCGGAACGGTTGACGTACCAGGGGTTTTTAACGCGCCTTATTCCACAGTGGTGTACCTTGAAGATGAGGAGCACAAAATCCTCATAGATCCTGGGAGTTTTGTCGTTCATAAAGTTTTGGAGGACAGACTTCGAGAAAAGGGGATAAGAGTCGAGGATGTATCAGACATACTTTTAACACATTTTCATTTAGATCACGCCTTTAACACGATATTCTTTCCAAACGCTACCATTCACCTCCATCACGCTTACTCTGAAAAGAACTACGAACGGTTTGGAGAAATCGTGGGAAAACTATACACGATGGTTCTAAAGAGTTGGACAAAGATCGCTCCCTTCGATGATGGAGATGTGATTTTTGGGAAAATAAATGTTTTGTATTCGCCATGGCATGCAAGGGAACATGTTTCGTTTTTTATAGAAACCGACAACGTGGGAAAAATCTTCCTGCCTGGGGATATATGTTTCACCAGACTGAATTATTACGAGATGGTAAAGGGTTACAGGAGTGACGATGTAGCAAAATTTGTACTCGAAAATGCAGAGAAGGCAGATCTTTTGGTTTTCACACACGACGAACCTTTGGTACCCTTTTCTTGAACAAACCATCGTTATGACTTATAATGATACAAAAATAAAGATAGCTGGCGATTTAAGAAACCTATGATCTGAGGAATCGACCGTTTGTGTCAGGGGGTGGTTTCAATGAGAGTTGTTATAGCTGCTTACGAGGTTTATCCCTTTGCAAAAGTGGGCGGTCTCGCTGATGTTGTGGGCTCCTTACCCAAAGCCCTCGAAAAATTCGACGAGATAGACGAGATAATCGTTATTATGCCAAAGCACAAAGTTGTTGAAAAAAACGCTGAAAAATTTGGCTACGAGCTGGAAAGGGTCAAAGGAGGAATTCCTGTATCCATCCTTAGATCCAATGAGAAATTCGATCTTTATCTATCGAAGCTCCCCGGTTCTAACGTAAATGTCTATTTCGTGGCCAACGATTATTACTATTCTTCCGAAAAGGTTTATGAGGGACCGGATCCTGCCGAGCCAGAAATTTTCTTTTCGGCAGCAGTTCTCCATGCTCTGAAAGAGCTGGATTTCAAGCCAGATATACTCCATGTGAACGACTGGCATACCGCACTCATTCCAGTTTATCTGAAAACGGTCTTCCGCGATGATCCTTTCTTTGAATCCACGGCAACAGTGCTCACACTCCATAACATTGGTGCACCATATCAAGGAAGGATAGACAAGTCTTACATGGAGTTTGCAGGTTTGCCTGATTATCTCTTTAACATTGATGGTTTGGAGTTCTACGGTCAAATAAACCTTCTCAAAGGCGGTATTTTGTTTGCAGATGTGATAAACACCGTCAGTCCCACATATGCTCAGGAGATACAGACGGAAGAATATGGTAACGGTCTTGAGGGTGTTCTCAGGGTGAGATCCGCGGATCTTTATGGAATTCTGAATGGCATCGATAGGAACATGTATGACGAGCTCTTGAAAAAAGCCGGTTATCATACTTTTGAACTTGGAGAATTGACGAAAAAGGCTGAAAACAAGAAGAAACTCAGAAAAGAATTTGGACTGGAGGATGACAATTCTCCCATAGTTAGCATGATAACGAGACTCGTTGATCAAAAGGGTTTGGACCTCGTTTATGACGTTTTCGATTACATGATGCTTTTGGGCATACAATTCGTCGTTCTGGGAACAGGGGAGAAGAAGTACGAAGAGATGTTCAAAGAAATGGAGAAGAAGTATCCAGGAAGAGTTTCCGCGCAGATAACCTTCAACAACGAACTGGCTGCTAAGATATACGCATCCTCAGATATCTTCCTTATGCCTTCACGTTATGAACCCTGTGGACTTGGTCAAATGTTCGCGATGAGATATGGAAGTGTGCCTGTTGTCAGGTATACTGGAGGATTAGCTGACTCCGTTAAAGAATACGATCCTGAAAGTGGTGATGGAACAGGCTTTGGCTTTAAGCCTTACGATTCTGCACATTTGTTGAAGGCACTGGCAAGAGCGGTTTACTACTATAACAGCGGTGATTGGAAGAAAATCGTGGAGAACGCCATGAATCAAGATTTCACTTGGGAAAGATCCGCAAGTGATTATCTAAAACTTTACAAAACGGCACTCGAAAAGTTAAGAGGTTGAGGGAGGGGAACACGGATGCCTGAACTGCGTAAAGATCCCGTTATAAAGAGATGGGTCATAATAGCTACGGAGAGAGCTAAAAGACCTCACGATTTCAAACGGGAAAAGGAGGAGATAAAGGCAGGATTTTGCCCTTTTGATTATGGAAACGAGCACACGACTCCACCTGAGATATTCGCTTTTCGTCCTCCAGACACGGAGCCCAATACTCCAGGGTGGTGGGTAAGAGTCGTTCCAAACAAATTTCCGGCTCTTAACCCCGAACTTGAGATGGAAAGATATGGCGTTGGAATGTACGACGCGATGGTAGGGTTTGGTTATCATGAAGTTATAGTTGAAACCCCCGATCACTTCGCAACTCTTGCTACTCTGGATTACAAGCAGGTAGAAGAAGTGATATGGGCTTATAGAATGAGATATAACCAGCTAAAGAAGGATGAAAGGATAAAATACATTCTCATCTTCAAGAATCACGGGAGAGATGCCGGCGCCTCACTTCAGCATCCGCACAGTCAGCTTATAGCTCTTCCTATAGTTCCGAAAAGAGTGGAAGAAGAACTCTTGGGTTCCAAGGAGTATTTCGATTACAAGGAAAGGTGTGTTTTTTGTGACATGATAAGAGAAGAGAAACGGGATAAAGAGAGAATTGTTGAAGAAAACGATCACTTCATTTCATTTGCGCCTTTTGCTTCGCGTTTTCCGTTTGAAACCTGGATTCTACCGAAACGGCACTGCTATGATTTTGGAAACATAACCGAAGAAGAAGTAAAATCGCTTGCAAGGATTTTGAAAAATGTCCTTTATAGGATTTACACGGCTTTAGACAATCCACCGTACAACATGATGATACATACCGCACCCACTTCTGGAGAAGGAAAACTCCATTACCACTGGCACATTGAAATTGTGCCCCGATTAACTAAGGTGGCAGGTTTTGAGTGGGGATCCGGTTTTTACATTAATCCCACTCCACCTGAAAACGCAGCAAAATTCTTGAGGGAAGTTGAGATAAAAGAAGAATAACCTTCAGATCGAGGAGGAGAGAGCTCATGGAGATTCTCAAGGTTAGCTCAAAGTCAAACCCTAACAAGGTTGCAGGAGCCATTGCAGGGGCTATAAGCAAAGCGGGGAGAGTTGAGATCCAAGCAATAGGCGCAGGTGCAGTTAACCAAGCTGTCAAAGCTGTGGCCATAGCGAAGCGTTTCATGGAGGAGAAAGGTCAAGATCTCTACATGGTTCCCGGTTTCATTGACGTGGTGATTGAAGGTCAAAACAGAACGGGCATCTCTATCAAGGTTTACCTCATGGAAGGAGAAGAAAGCGAAGGTTGATGGATGAGGTTTTCCAAGAAGTAGTCAGAGCTTGTATAGAAGATAAGAGACTCCTCGATATAGTGAAAAGTATTTCAAAAATGACAGATGAGGAGAGGAGTATTTTTGAGCGGAAACTCTCCTTTTATTTTATGAATAGATCTTCCGAGGAAGATGTTCAATCTTACAGGTTTTTCAAATACATTATGGAGAATGATAACGCTGCGAGGGTGTTGATGGAGGTGAAAAAGCATGAAAGAGGTCAAGGGTGAAGGACTTCCTCAGCCTGTAGGGGCTTATTCCGTAGCTGTTGAGAGCGAGAGCAAAGGATTCGTATTCTTATCAGGACAGCTTCCTATAAAAGATGGACAGCTTCTTAAGGGAGATTTCAAAGAACAAGTTAGAGTTATTTTGGAGAATTGTAAGAAGATACTTGAGGCCGCTGGCAGTGGTTTGGATAAGGTGGTAAAGGTCACCGTGTTCATTAGGGACATGTCAAAATTTTCCGAGCTCAATGAGGTGTATTCAGAGTACTTTACTCCACCTTACCCTGCAAGAGCAGTTATAGAAGTCAGTAGACTGCCAAAGGATGCTGATGTGGAAATAGAGATGATAGCTGAGAAGTGAAATGATTAACTTGACGATGTTTTCAATGTGAAATACAATCTTTCCCGAAAATCGGGAGGTGGTTGCGTTGAAAAGAACGCTGATCGTTTTGGTGTTTGTGATTGTAATTCAGATGGTATTTGCCAATCTCTTAGAGTACTTGCCCGCTGAATTCAACTCTCTGATATATATACCGGATCTTCAGAAAGCTTATGATGCTTTCAAAAATACTGAAATTGGTGAAGCGTTGATGGACAGTTTGGGCTTCGAAAGTATGGCAGACAATTTGATTAGATCGCAATTCGATCTTTATAACATAGATACAGATGAATTCTATGCCAAAGTCAAGGAACTAATGATAATTACCTGGAAGGACGGAGCAGCTCTGGCCATGGGGCCCATTGTGAACCACAAAGGTATAAGAGATTTCTTCAATGATCTTGGTGTGTTTGAAGAAACCATAACCTATCTTGGAAAGGAATACCATCCCGTCTTGAAAGATCTTGGAGACTACATGGTTCTGTACGTTGGAGAGCAAGAAAATTTAGAGTCTCTCAAACGCTCCCAGAACAACATTCCAAAGTGGGTAAAGGAGGCCCTAAAGGACCCCAAAGTCTTGGGAATATCTTTTATGTCTAAAGAAAATGTTTTGGAAACTCATTCTAAGGTTTATTCCGACGGTAAAAAATTGATATTGAAAGGCGAAGCCATTATAGAAGATGATGAGCTTCTAAAGGACGTTCGCGGACTCACACCTAAAGGCAGTTTTCCAAAGAGTATGGTGAAAAAGGGTGAAGGTTTTTTAATGGTGAATGTGAGTAGCGGAAAGGCACTTATGGACCTTTTGGAGACGCTTGGGCTTCAATCTGTTTTGGCGTCTGATAGATGGGACGATTTAGAGAATATTATGGAACCGTTTTCCGGAAAGATGTTCGCTTCCTTGGAGTATTCCCAAGCACTTTTGAATTTAACTTATGGCGAAAGCGCCACACCATCTGTTTATGTAGAAATTGGGTTTTCAAAAATTCCTCAGAAGCTTTTGGAGAATCTTAAAGAGAAGTGCCAGAAACTCGGAGGAGAAACCTATGAGTGCGAAGAAGGAAAAGTGGTGCTAAAAGGGAACACGGTTGTGTTCGAATATCCGGAAGATATGGTGCTCAGTGTTGATGTCAATGAAAAGAAGTTCGGAGAGTTTTACACCGGGAATGAGAGTTTGATGGTGTTTTTAGATTTTTCCAACTTTTTGAACAACATGTTTGGCTTACAGGTGGATTCACACGCTTTATTGAAAGTATGGCTTGAGGGTAACAAGATAAAGGTTCAGGGAGAGCTGAGATGATATAGAACGGCAAGGAGGTGGAGAAATGAAAAAGTATGTGTACTTTTTCGCCAATGGTAAAGCCGAAGGTAACGCCAAGATGAAGGACATTCTTGGAGGAAAAGGAGCAGGTCTTGCAGAGATGACCAACCTTGGTATCCCCGTACCCCCCGGCTTCACCATTTCAACCGAGGTCTGTAAATACTACTACGACCACGGTAGAACCTATCCTGAAGGGCTGAAGGAACAAGTAGAAGAAGCCCTTCACAGGCTTGAGGAGGTATCCGGAAAGAAGTTCGGAAGCCCTGAAAATCCACTTCTCGTGTCCGTCAGGTCCGGTGCAGCAATCTCGATGCCCGGAATGATGGACACCGTTTTGAACCTTGGGCTCAACGACGAAACGGTTAAGGGACTTGCCAAACTCACCGGTAACGAGAGATTCGCTTATGATGCTTATAGAAGATTCCTTCAGATGTTTGGAGACATAGTTATGGGAATTGACAGGCATAATTTCGAAAAAGAATTGGAGAAGATGAAAGAGGAAAAAGGTGTGAAACTGGATACCGAGCTCGATGCTGAAGACCTGAAAAAGCTCGTTGAAAGATTCAAGGAGATATACAAAGAGCACGGGAAAGAATTCCCTCAGGATCCTTGGGAACAGCTCTGGAATGCCATAAATGCAGTCTTTGGAAGCTGGATGAACGAAAGGGCAGTTACGTACAGAAGGATAAACAACATAAGGGAAGACCAGCTGCTCGGTACAGCGGTCAATGTAGTTATGATGGTATTTGGTAACATGGGTGAAGACAGCGGTACAGGTGTTGCTTTCACGAGAGATCCGAACACTGGAGAAAAGAAACCCTATGGAGAATTCCTTCCGAATGCGCAGGGTGAGGATGTCGTTGCCGGTATAAGAACTCCGCTCAAGCTCGACGAACTCAAATCCAGGCTTCCCGAGGTCTACAATCAGCTCATGGATGTGATGCAGAGGCTTGAGAAGCACTACAGAGATATGCAGGATATAGAGTTCACGGTTGAAAAAGGAAAACTCTATCTGCTACAGACAAGGTCTGGAAAGAGAACGGCAAAGGCTGCCATAAAGATAGCTGTTGATATGGTTAAGGAAGGTCTCATAACCAAGGAAGAAGCTATCTTGAGGGTGGAACCCAAACATGTCGAGACGGTTCTTCACCCGATGTTTGACCCAGCAGAGAAGGCAAAGGCAAAAGTTATTGCAAAGGGACTTCCAGCATCACCCGGTGCGGCTACCGGTAAGGCTGTTTTCAACGCCAAAGTTGCGGAGGAATGGACCAAAAACGGAGAAAAGGTCATACTCGTCAGACCCGAAACCAGCCCCGAAGATGTCGGGGGAATGGCAGCGGCTCAGGGTATATTGACTTCCAGGGGCGGTATGACTTCACACGCTGCGGTCGTTGCAAGAGGTATGGGTAAACCAGCGGTTGTCGGAGCTGAAGAAATAAGCGTTGACGAAGAAAAGAAAGAGCTCAGAGTTGGGGATGTTGTGGTGAAAGAAGGAGAATGGATCTCAATAGACGGTGCAACCGGGGAAGTTCTCTTAGGTCAGGTAAAGACCATAGAACAGCAAGGGCTTTCTGGTGAGCTTGCAGAACTCCTCAGCTGGGCCGATGAGCTGAGAAGACTCGGAGTGCGCGCGAACGCCGACATACCGAGAGACGCCAAGGTGGCGAGAGAGTTCGGAGCAGAAGGAATAGGCCTTTGCAGAACCGAGCACATGTTCTTTGAGAAAGACAGGATTCCCAAGATGAGGAAGATGATCGTTGCAAGAACAGAAGAGGAAAGGGAAAGGGCTCTCGACGAGCTTTTGCCTCTCCAGAAGGAAGACTTTAAAGGTCTTTTCAGGGAAATGAAGGGATACCCAGTTACCATAAGGCTCCTTGATCCGCCACTCCACGAATTCTTGCCACACGAAGATGATCAGATAGAGCAGGTTGCAAAAGACCTTGGCATATCCGCACAGGAGCTCAAAGAAGTCGTTGAAGCACTCCAGGAGTTTAACCCGATGCTCGGGCACAGAGGCTGTCGCTTGGCCATAACCTATCCCGAAATAGCCGTCATGCAGACCAAAGCGATCATAGGAGCTGCTATAGAGCTTAAAAAAGAAGAGGGACTCGAAGTTGAGCCTGAGATAATGATTCCGCTCGTTGGCCACGTGAACGAGATAAAGTACCTCAAAGAGATCATAAAGAAGACGGCAGACGAGATGATAAAGGAAGCAGGGGTCGAGCTCAAGTACAAGATAGGAACGATGATTGAGGTTCCCAGAGCTGCGGTCACCGCGGATCAGATAGCGCAGGAAGCCGAATTCTTCAGTTTTGGAACGAACGACCTTACTCAGATGACTTTCGCGTTCTCGAGGGACGATATAGGGAAGTTCCTCCCCGAATATCTCGATAAGAAGATCCTCGAATTCGATCCGTTCAAAACGCTCGACAGAGACGGAGTTGGTGCACTGGTCAGGATGGCTTCTGAGAAAGGTAAGGCGGTGCGTCCAGATCTTAAGGTCGGTGTGTGTGGAGAGCATGGA
Source organism: Thermotogaceae bacterium (assembly GCA_026993805.1). Lineage (GTDB taxonomy): Bacteria > Thermotogota > Thermotogae > Thermotogales > Thermotogaceae > JALWSA01. The sequence continues at coordinate 48,666 of JALWSA010000028.1, forward strand.
GGAGATCCCGCTTCGATAGAGTTCTTCAACACGATACCACAGCTCGACTATGTCTCCTGCTCGCCATACAGGGTACCAGTTGCAAGACTTGCGGCGGCTCAGGCAGAGGTCAGAAGGAAGATGGCAAACTGAAAAAGCAAGCCAAAAATGAGGCGGGGCCGTTACGGGCCCCGCTTTTTTACAGTGGTAGAATTGTGTGGGAGGGACACTTCCGTGGAGAGCCTGGAAAGGTTTACCCCCAAAAAGATCGATGAAATTTACGGACAAGATCATCTTTTAGGCCCTGGTAGGCCGCTGAGAAACATGATTTCGTCGGGCAGAATGCATAGTTGCATAATCTACGGTCCACCGGGAACGGGCAAAACATCACTTCTGAAGATAATCAAGAGCAGAATTGTCGGGGAAGTGTATCATATATCTGCATCAACGACCCCTGTTACAACTTTGAAAAAAATAGTTCAAAGAGCGAAGGAACTTGCTCGGTATGGAAAGAAGACACTACTTCTTTTGGATGAAATTCACAATGTGAAAAGAAATGATCAGAGAATCTTTTTGGAACCGTTAGAGAAGAACTATATCGTTCTCGTGGCAACTACTACGGAATCGCCCTCTCATTATGTGATAGATCCGCTTCTTTCAAGAATGCGGGTGTTTTATTTTAAAAAGTTGAGTGAAGAAGCCCTTGTCAAGGTTTTGAAGAGGGCCTTGAGAATACTGGGAAAAGAATTGGATGAGGAATCTCTCCACGCCATAGCTTCTCTTTCCGATGGAGATGCTCGGAAAGCCCTCATTTCCCTTATCAATGTTATTGAAGGCGGAGAGGCTGAGAAAAAGGATGTTTTCACAAAAAAAGAGCATTATAACCTGATATCAGCTTTCATAAAGAGTGTAAGGGGATCAGATCCAGACGCCGCCATCTATTATCTGGCAAGAATGCTCGAGCTTGGAGAGGATCCAAGATTCATAGCTCGCCGGCTTGTCATACTGGCGAGTGAAGATATAGGGCTGGCTGATAGGATGGCTCTTCCCATAGCTGTAGCTGCAGCTCAGGCTGTAGAGATGGTGGGACTCCCGGAGGCCGAGATAAACCTTGCCCACGCGACTTTGTATTTGGCTCTGGCTCCAAAGAGCAACTCGGCCTACATGGCTCTGAAGAGAGCGAAAGAAGCCGCATCAAAGCCGTCAGAAGTTCCCAAACATCTCAAAAACCTCCCTGACAGTGGATACAAGTACCCTCACGACTATGGAGGATGGGTGGAACAGCGTTACCTCCCTGAAAATGTGGAGGGTCCCTTCTACGTTTCCAGCTCTCAGGATATCAAATCGTGGCTTCAGGAAAGAAAGAAATGAGATATAGAAATCGCGTTAAAAAGGAGCAGCTTTTCAAGACTCGAATAGCCTCAAAATTTTGTGTAATTTCTCCAAACTTTGTCTAAGTCCGCCTTCTCTATTTCTCGCTTTCCACAGTCTTTTGAATTCATCTTCCACCCTGTGAAACTCATCCAGCAGAGTTCTTTTTTCAGACTCTTTTGGTTCTTTTATTCCTGCTTGCTCTGCTTCCAAGAACACTTTGGCTATTTTCAGAGATAAAGCCGCCATATCTGCTCCGTTGATGATTTCATCCTTAACAATCTCTCCTCCGAGTCCACTTATCTGACATTTTTTAACAGTGCTTTTTGCCCTTTCCAGGTCATTTATTATTTCACCAATTGTAGTAAGACGTATTTTTTCAAGATATTGGGAGCCATCAAATAGTTTTTCTGCCCATAAAAGTGGTGCTGCTATTGTTGATACATTTGGAACTTGAAACTCCATTTTGAGGTAGAGATTACCAAGATCTTTCAAAATTTCACCGACACGCATTGCCTTGTCTTTGAAGACAAAGAGCGATAGCACTTTTTCTAAGTTCGGATAATCTTCCACGTTCCATCCAAGAATTGCTCCCCAAATCATGCCGGGTATGGAAAAGGGAAGATGTTGCCAGTGACCATTATCGCCCCAATCAGTGGTTAGTATCCCAATAGCTCCCCATTTTCTCCCATTTTGCGCTGCATTCAGAACATTTTTCTTCATGTTTTCGTACCTTCCAATAATGGAGTTCCAAGAAGATGTGCCAGGACACACATAAAATGACAGGCCAGTTTTGGAAAAGAGCTCGCATTCTTTTTCAAAGGGGTGGTCGGCTTCATATCCCCAGATTAAAGGAACCACATCGCTTGGAAGCTCTTTTACAAGATCCGGGTGATTTTTGATTATGTCTCCCCAGAACAACATAGTTTTGCCATGTTTTTTAACAAGCTTGTAGATTCTCATCAAAAAGTCAAGATAGACTCTGCCATTTCCATATCTCTTGCATAGTTCTTTGCTTTTTCCTTGGCAAAGATCGAATGTTTCGTCACAGCCAACGTTGAACTTGTCGCTTGAAAAATGAGGGAGGAGCTCCTCATAAAGCCTGTCGATGAATTCGATGGATTCTTTGACAGCAGGTGATAAAGAAAAGGGATGATTCCACTTTTCACCCCACGGAGAAACGAAGCCATCTTCAACTTCTGCCATGTGTTTGTATTCATCGTGTACGAGCCATTTTTCCATGTGACCAAAAGAGTTCTGATTTGGAACAAGTTCAATGAACTTTGAAGCCGCGTACCGATCGAGTTCTAATATGTCTTCACTCGTAAGAGGGGAATAATCTCTCCATACTTTCTCATGTTCTCTGTATGCGAAAGTGTGTTCAGTATAAAGCTGGATTTGATTTACCTTGAAGATGGCGAGTATATCTATGAGCATCTTCAACGTGGAGAGTTTTGGCACCTTATCTCTGCTTATGTCGATCATAATCCCTCTTTCTCTGAAGTCTGGATGGTCTTTTACATAAAGGCCTTCTATCTTGCCATTTGACTGCATCAAAATCTGTTTTAATGTCATCATTCCATAGAAGCAGCCCGCGTCCGAACCCCCAATGATTGAAATCCCATGTGGATTTATTTTTAAAATATATCCCTGGGGATGATCGATAACGTTGGGATCGACCACGATGGAAATGGTCGTTCTTTTTCCGTTATATGAGCTCACTCGATGACCAGGCAACAGCTCTTTCAAATCTTTTGCAGCTTCAAAGAGTGCCTTTGAGTTTATGTAGATGTAGCCTCTCTCGGGAATAGAGAAGCTTTCAGAAGTGTGAACGATATTTTTAGGAATGGGGGCGAGTATCAACGGTACTACCTCCTCTTACAATTTTTTTCGAAACTCATTGTAACATAAGAATTCCAGATGATTTCAGAGTTTGGTCGTAAAAGTGATATCATCGAATCTACCACCACAAGCAAACATTTCAGGGGGTGAGAGAATGGAAAAGATAACGCTTCACTTTGTCGATGACGACCGGGTTGTTGAGGTTGAGAAAGGAAGCAATCTGATGAACTTCGTTGATGAATACAGAAAGTTCTATAAATCCGAGATAGTTGCGGCAAAGCTCAACACCATCATGGTAGAGCTTACGCGTCCTCTGGATAGAGGCGGGAAGGTAAGGTTCATAGACTTGACATCACCTGATGGAATAAGAATTTACCAGCGAGGGCTTCTCTTTGTCCTTCAGATGGCTGTTGAGGATCTCTTCCCAAACTTAAGACTCAGGGTTTTGCACTCACTTTCCGGTTCTCTTTACTGTGAGTTACTGGACGAGGACGGAAAGATATACATACCGACGAAGGTGGATTTGGATAGGATAAAAGATAGGATGAAAGAAATCGTCGATAGCGATATGAAGATTGAAAAGATAACGCTTTACAAGGATGAAGCTCGGGAGCTTTTCAGAAAATTGGGATTTGAAGCAAAAGTCAAGCTTATGGACTTCAGAAAGAAAAAGACGATAAAAGTCTACAAATGTGGCGATCATTACAACTACTTCTACGGGTATATGCCTCCCAGCACTGGGAGTATAAAACTCTTCGATTTGAGGCTTTACGAACCGGGCTTCAGAGTTCTCCATCCAACTACGTCCAGTCCCAATGGTTTGCCACCCTACAAAGAACTCAGAAAATTCAACTCGGTTTTCATAGAATATGCCCGATGGCTTGGAATAATGGAGATAAGCCATGTTGGGGATCTGAACAGGATAATAACAAAAGGAGAAAGGGCAGTGGCAGATCTCATACTTCTTGCAGAAGCGTTGCATGAAAAGAGGATTTCCAACATTGCTGATGAGTTCAAGAGGAAAGGAACTGCAAGATTGATTCTCATCGCTGGACCATCCTCTTCTGGCAAAACGACTTTTGCAAAGCGACTTGCCATACAACTTAGAGTGAATGGATACAGGCCAGTCGCCATCTCACTCGATGACTACTTTGTAGACAGAGAAAAGACCCCAAGAGATGAAAATGGAAACTACGATTTCGAGGCACTTGGAGCCATAGACGTGCCGCTATTCAACGAGCATTTGTTAGCACTCTTTGAAGGCAAGGAAGTGGAGATCCCGAAGTATGACTTCAAGGCCGGTAAGAGAAGACATGGAAGGAAGTTGAAGATAGAAAAGGATCAGGTAATTATAGTAGAGGGGATACATGGTCTTAACCCGAAGCTCACAGCCCAGATACCTGAGGAGCTCAAGTTCAGGATATACGTTAGCGCTCTAACACAGGTAAACCTTGACGATATGAACAGAATGTCCACAACGGATACGAGACTCATAAGAAGGATGGTGAGAGATTATAAGTTCAGGGGACATTCCGCCCTTGATACACTGAAGATGTGGCCAAATGTAAGAAGGGGGGAGGAAAGGAATATTTTCCCATACCAGGAAGAAGCCGATGCGATGTTTAACTCTGCTTTGATCTACGAACTACCAGTTTTGAAGATATTTGCCGAGCAGCTTCTCGCACAAGTCCCGGAGAGTGCTGAGGAATATTCGGAAGCTCTGAGACTTCTTAAGGTTTTAGATTACTTTTTGCCTATAACCAATTTGGAAGATATACCACGGAACTCCATCTTGAGAGAATTCATAGGAAGGAGTATATTCAAATACTGATGAGAAAAGCGATCCTGTTTTTACTAATCCCTCTGGTTCTTTTTGGAGTAGATCTCAGGGTAGGTAGGGAAGTGCTCTTTTCTTCCCAGAGTGGTATGTTGAGCTTTGACAACATTGTACTCATAATCCAAGCCATTTCTGAGCTTTTGGAGTATCCACCGCCAAAAATCGTCAGTAATGAGAACTTCACAGCCCTGGAGTTCAACGATAAAGTCATAGGCTACGATGGAAAGAGTATGATCTTGGGAGAGGGCAAGCCCCAGACGGAGTTTCTTACTCCGAAAGAATTTCTTGAATTTTTTTACATACCATATGTATATGAATCGAATTCCTATATAGTGCCTGAATGCATGATCCTAAACTTGAGGAAAATCGGTGGCAGTCTTGAAGTAACCTATGTTGGGAATCCTGCGTTCATTTACAGAATGTCCGGGGATAGTTTGGTGATCCTTTCAACCGGATATGTCTTTTATTCCGGAGAGATCTATGGACCAGGTGAGACTATAAGCAGGTTTCGGGTGCGTGGGTACGAGATCGGAAAGGTGTTGGAGGGAGAAGGAAAAGATGTGGTAAAGCTTGTTAAAGCAGGCGAAGGTAAAAAGATACTGATGTTCCCATATGGCAGCTCCCTAATAAAGCCGCTTTCTCCGTTAGGACTGGGGGTGATTCTTGCAAAGGGAAAGGGGAGCGTAATAGTCCGGCCGCCGGCACCCGAACTCAAGGGGTTAGATATAGAATCCTTTGAAAATGGAAAGAAAATTGGAGAATCGCTTGCAAGAAAACTGGGGTACACTTTTGAAATATGTCCTGTTGTTGGTGTACCACCTGGTTCCACTTACCTTCTTGTTCTTCTTAAGAGCGAGAATGATTGGAAGAATTTGGCAGAAATTCTAAGGGAGTTGAGTGGTATTGAGAAGACCATTGATTATACCGATACTTTTGATAGTCTCCCTGTCCTTGAGCATTGAAGTAAGCGTGGTTTACATCTCTGAAAGCATGGATCTTGGGGTGGTGAAGAGATACGAGGTTCCCCAGGGAAAAGAACCTCTTTCTTTTCTCTTTCAAATGATGGCATCTCCACCCCCGGGGTATAGGAGTTACGTTCCGAAAGATATTTTGCGGGCGGGTTATCTACTCTCGGATGCACTGGTGATTGACTTGAATGGAACATCGCTTTCAGGTCTTGGGTTCAAAGAAGAACGACTATTTCTTTATCAGATTCTCATCTCTCTGTTTCGTACTTATGATGTCAATGAAATCTACATACTCGTGGATGGCAAGCAAAGAGGCTATTTGATGAAATATGTTGATATAAGCCTGGGTTTTCGCAGACAAGATTGGTTAAACTGGCCTTTGGAGGTGACTCGGCATTGATCATAACCAAAAACGCTCGTGTACTACTCCTTTCTGAGGAAGGTGATGAATTTTTAATCACTGTAAAACCCGGTTCGAGATTTGTAACTCATCTTGGAATAATAGAACATGATGATATTTTGGGGAAACCTTTTGGCTCTTTCGTGGTCACAAGCAAAGGAGTGAAGATTTTTGTATTGAGTCCTGGCATTATAGATGAGATTTTCAATATGAAAAGAAAGACCCAGATAGTATATCCCAAAGATCTCGGATTTATTCTCCTTATGTTGGATGTCAAAAACGGTGATAGGGTTATTGATGCAGGAGTTGGCAGCGGTGCAATGAGCTATGCATTTGCAAGAGCGGTTGGAAACTCAGGAAGGGTTTACGCTTACGAGAGAAGGTCAGATTTTCTTGAACTTGCCAGAGAGAACTTCAGAAAATGGAACGTGGAAGATATCGTTGAACTAAAACTGAAAGATATTTCGGATGGTTTTGAGGAGAAGAATGTGGATGCTCTGTTTTTGGATGTTCCTACTCCATGGGACTATCTTCATCACGCATGGGATGCGCTTAAGAGTGGGGGAAGAATAGGTATTGTTGTTCCCACCACAAATCAAGTTCAGGAAGTTCTGAAAAGACTTTATGACCTTCCCTTTGTAAAAATAGAGGTGTGGGAAGACCTTTTCAGACCTTTCAAGCCCGTTCCCGACAGGTTAAGGCCAGTGGATAGGATGGTTGCCCATACAACGTATATGATATTCGCCGTAAAAGTGGGTTAATATCTTTTCAGGAGGGATTTTACTCGTGTACGATCCCAGGTTTATAAGAAACATATGCATAATTGCGCATATCGATCATGGTAAAACCACTCTAATCGATAGAATCTTAGAGCTCACCAAAACGGTGAGTTCTCGCCAGATGAGAGAACAGTTCCTGGATATGATGGATATCGAAAGGGAAAGAGGGATAACGATAAAAGCCCAGCCTGTCAAGGTTTATTACGATGCAAAAGACGGGAACAGATACGAGATAAACATAATAGACACGCCAGGACATGTAGACTTTTCTTACGAAGTTGGAAGAAGCATGGCAGCATGTGAAGGTGCTGTCCTTCTTGTAGATGCTTCCCAAGGAGTGGAGGCTCAAACGGTGGCTCATACATACCTCGCCATAGAACACGATTTGGAGATCATACCCGTTATAAACAAGATAGACCTTCCGAACGCTAATATCGAGGATACAGCGCTTCAAATAATGGATCTTTTAGGAGTGGAGGAAGAAGAAATTCTGAAAGTGAGTGCGAAGAACGGTACAGGTGTCATAGATCTTCTGGAAGCAATAGTTAAAAGAGTTCCGCCGCCGAAGGGAAGAGCAGACGACAAGTTGGTGTCATTGATATTCGATGCCAGATATGACAAGTACCGCGGAGTCGTTGTTTCCGTGAGGATCTTTTCAGGGAGAGTAGAGAAAGGTGACAAGATCATGACCATGTCCAACGGGATGGTCTACGAAGTCAGCGAAGTAGGAGCATTCACGCCTTTTATGAAAGAAACGGAGGCACTATCTGCAGGCGAAGTCGGATACATAATAGCCGGAATAAAAGAAGTTTCGCAGGCAAGAGTTGGGGATACTATAACACTGGCAAGCGATCCAGCAGACAAACCGCTTCCTGGATATAAGGAGATAAAGCCCATGGTATATGCTGGAATGTATCCAGGCTTACCAGAATATTATGAAGATCTTCGAAAGGCCCTTGAAAAGCTCAAGCTTAACGATTCTGCTTTGGTTTTCGAGCCGGACAACTCTCCAGCTTTGGGATTTGGCTTCCGGGTGGGATTTCTTGGCCTTCTTCATATGGATGTTGTCAGAGAGAGGATAGAAAGAGAGTTTGATCTTGCTGTTATTCTCACAGCACCAAATGTCATGTACAAAGTTAAACTGAGAAATGGAGAAATGATAGAAGTTACCAATCCGGCGAAATTTCCTGATGAAGCAGATGTGGAGGAGGTTTACGAACCCTATGTAGACCTTTCGATAATAACTCCCAATGAATTTGTTGGTAACATGATAAATCTCGTACAAGTAGAAAAGCGAGGACGACTTTACACCACAGAGAACGCTGGAAAGAACCGCGTAATACTGAGATTTGAGGCACCTCTTTCCGAGATAATATTCGATTTCTTCGATAGAATGAAAGCCTTAAGCAGAGGATATGCTTCGATGGATTATGAGTTTTTGGAGTACAGAAAATCCGATCTCGTTAAGGTAAGTATATTGGTGAACAAAGAACCTGTTGACGCCTTGGCTTTTGTTGTGCACAGGTCCAAAGCGTACACAGTTGCGAGGAAGGTTGTGGAAAAGCTGAAAGATCTCATACCGAGACATCAATTTCAGATTCCAATACAGGCAAAGGCAGGCGGAAGGATAATAGCGAGGAGTGATATAAAAGCGTTGAGAAAAGATGTGTTGGCAAAGTGCTACGGAGGAGATGTGACGAGGAAGATGAAACTTTTAGAGAAACAAAAAGAAGGAAAGAAGCGACTCAGGGAAATAGGTATGGTGAGGATTCCACAAGAGGCATTTTTGGCTTTGCTCAGGATAGGGGAGGAAGAAGAATGAAACGAATAGTTTTGTTTTTAATTGTTGCGATCCTTCTTTTAACGTCATGTACTATTTCACCGCCATTCATCATAAGAGAAGGTGTGAGTACAAAAGAAATAGCCATGCTGCTCAGCGACACATACACACTGGTATCCGTGGATAGAGTGGATGAAATAGAAGGCTATAAAGCTTTTGGTTACGCCGCGATTTATGAAGATAGTGGCATGTTTATACTACATGTCACGCGTTTTAGGAAAGTATTTCTTGCCCGAATGGCATTCGAAGGGGTAACGCTTGTAAAACATGGGTTAAAACTTAAATCATTTTCTGAGGGGATATCGTGGGGAAAAGCGGAGTACGGCGACGATCTAATGTATACCGTTGTTCTCTGGTCTGAAAAATGGTTGATAACGATATCGGGATTTAAGAAAACGGTTAAAAGTGTGGCCAAAATTCTAATTGAGCGAATCGAGTCTATGGTATCATAGTTAAAAAAGTAGGGGGTGAACTTTTAAAAGTGAAATCTCGAGTATTTTTTGTGATAATGCTCCTCCTCTTCGTGGTTACCTCACTTGGATATTTGAAAGTGGAGACTGTAAAGGATAGGTACATAGATCTTGTGAGGGACTTCGAAACTGGAAGTAGTGTAGATCCTTTTGTGCGTTATGTAAAAGACCAGCTTCCAAACCTCGCCTTGTACAGATTCTATAAGATAAAGATGGTTGGAAGTGTCGATAAAAGGGAATCTGCTTTAGACATTCCTTACTTTTTAATGGCCTTGGTTAAGGTTAAGGAAAGTAAAACCATCGGTTATGAATCACTCAATCTCGGAAAATTCTGTGAAGAGGAAGAAAGCTTCTCCTTCGAATTTGGACTCTTCACTGAGGAAGAGGAAAGAAAAAAGAAGGAGGAAGAGGAAGAAAAATGTCTGAAAAAGATTCTGAGTGCGCTTGGTAAAAATCCCAGAGAGGAAAGATTGGTCTCGCTTGATTTCAATGAGCTCTTTGCAAGGGCACTTTTTCTATCCTATGTAGAGTCTCGGCTTGAAAAGACAAACGTGACAGAAAGCCTTGTGAAACACAGCGCGGCTCTTACCTATGCTTTCAACCTGTACAACGATTATGTATCGGACGACTTGGAGTTCGTTTTCACACACTATATTGGGTATTACCTGGGTGTTATTCACGAAAAAATTCCATTTGAAATACCCGGTGTTTCAAAAGTAGCGTGTGAAAATTGTAAGTACGTAAAGGTCTATCCTGGCGAGGAGTATCTGCGATCTTTCATGAAGAATTTCGATGAAGACGATGTCTTAGGCGTTAAAAAAAGAATAGAAATAGCTGTGAATCTTCTTGCAACGAAGGAATACACCGACAGCAGAGAGTTCGAATGGAATATAAGGTTGGCTTCACAATTTCTTTTCGAAAGGTTCTTTAAGGACTCCATGACCAAAATGGAATGGACGGACTTGCGAGAGAATATGGAACGCATGCTGGAGCATACAATGGCATACTATTTAGGTGGGACCGACGTGATTCCTCCGATATCGCTTGATGTACCAGTGAGGAAACTCAGATGTGGAAATGAAAGTTGCGTTTACAGGTTTTTCAGATATAAGGCGCCTGATCAGCTCAAAGGTATACTAACGATTCCAGACGTGAAAGCCAGCATCAATGAAGTTTTGACAAGGTTGTCGCAAGAGCGGTTATCTCCAGAGGATTTGAGCAAGGAGATTGAGAGGGTCTCGGATGAACTGGAAGGTCGTGCAAAGGATGATATACAAGATCTCAAGGACAAGTTAGCGAAAATTGCTGCGGAATCATCCCCGAGGAGCTTTTCCTTGTGGTGGTTACGGTTTTTATTTTACGTTGTTTTGTTATCTTTCTCGATGTTTAAGGGCAGATGGAAGCTTACACTCACCCTTGTGGCTTTAGTAGAGATGTTTTACATAACCTTCTTCATAGATCTGAATTCTCGCGGAGAAGGTTTGTTCTATTCTCTCGCTATGTTCTATACATTTGCATTTGCGCTGCTCTTGTCTTTAAAAAAGCCAAAGAAGAACGTTCTTTGGCTGATATTCGGGACTGTTTTCATAGCTCTTCTATTTATGCCTACTTATATGAAGAGTGAATTTCTAAAGATGTCTTCTCACCCAGAATTCCACGATTCTCCTTACTATGATCTTTTGAAAGATGATCTTTTTGACGGTGCAAAGTTCGAGAGAAAGGGAAAGTTGATGGAGGAGGAAATAGAATCTCGTTTTGGAAGGTACCTGATAAAAGCGCTGGCAAGTGAAAATCCTGAAAAAAGCCTGCAATTCAAAAGTGCCCTTAAGCTTGCGGAAAATATCTTCAGATATTCCGATGAGAAACTAAAAAGCGATTTTATGAAATTTCTGAAATTGAGACTTGCGGATAGGAAGGACCTTTTGGTTCATTTTGAGAAACTGTATGAAAAATATCAGGGAAGAACCGAGCCACCCCATGTTGTCTCACTCCAAGCTTATTCATCCGCGAAAGCGGCTATAATATTCATGATGATATTCGCTCTTGGATATTTTGGGGTTAACAACATAGTTTTATCTGGGGCTGCATTGGCTGCGGGCATTTTCTTCTTGCTTGAGAAGGCAGTAGTCTTTGTGGAATACGCTGTTCCCACATTACAACTAAAGGGGCGATTTATCAATGTTCCATGGGTTGAGATATTGCTCATCATCCTGTCGGCAATGCTAATCAAAAAACTTTTTAAAGGGAGGGTGAAAACATGAAAAAGCTCTTTGTGGTTTTCTTGGTAGCTGCAGTAGTGCTAAGTGCATTCGCTTTCAAAGTCATCATGGTTACAGATACAGGAGGGCTGGGGGATAAGTCGTTTAACGATGGAACATGGCACGGTATAGTCAAGGCTGCGAAAGAAGTTGGAGCGGATTACGAAGTGATCCAGTCCTATGAACAGGCAGACTACATACCGAACCTTTCTAAAGCTGCAAAAGAAGCGGATATGGTTTTTGCGGTTGGATTCATGATGACTGACGCTCTTTTCAAAGTGGCTGCTCAGTATCCGAACACCAAGTTCGTGGGAATAGACATAGTTCCACCTGAAGGAAAAGAGCTTCCGAATGTTCTGACATTCACATTTAAGGAACAGGAAGCGGCGTTCCTCGTTGGTTATGTAGCAGCTGCCATGACCAAGACTGGTATAGTCGGATTCGTCGGTGGAATACCAATACCGCCAGTTGAGAGATTCAGGTATGGATTTGAAGCAGGCGTGAAGATGTTCGCTAAACTTCATGGCAAGGATATAAAGATCCTGCGCGGTTACACCCAGGAGTTCTCCGATCCAAAGAAGGGTAAGGATCTCGCCATGTCCCAATTCGCTGAGGGTGCCGATGTGATATTCCACGCTTCTGGAGCTTGTGGTAACGGGGTCATCGAAGCTGCCAAGGAAAAGTTTGCAGCTCTTGTTGGAAAGGCAAACCCAACTCTTGAGGACTTCATAAACTACTATTACGAGCACGGTAAGGGCTTCTTTGCTATAGGTGTCGATGCCGATCAGGACTACATGGCTCCCGGAGCTGTTTTAACATCCGCTATGAAAAGGGTTGACATGGCAGCGTACTATGCTGTGAAATGGGCTTACGAGGGAACATTCAAGGGAGGTCATATGGTACTCGGTCTCGCTCAGGAAGGTGTCGGCATGAGCCCGATGAGATACACCAAGGGATTAGTTCCAACGAGAGTATTGGCTGAGCTGCTTCTCATAGAAAAGCTCATAAAGGAAGGAAAATTCGTTATCCCCGATTCTCAGGAAGCTCTCGATTCCTTCAAAGTTCCTCCTATAAAGTTCCCGTTCTAAGGAGACGAATTTGCCGGGGCGTCTGCTGCCCCGGCATTATCTATGGAGGCAATTTTCTATGAAGAAGGAACAGGTTTATTTGTTGGTTTTCATTGGCACTGTGGTTGCTTTGTTTTTATTTTTAATGCTCATGAACTTTGAGCGTGCTTCTTATAGTGCCATTAAGGATGAAATAAGTGAATTTCTGAAAGAAACTCTGATGAAACTGAAGGACGGAGAGCTTAATATCTACGAATTGATCTACAAACCCTTTTATATGGGCGATGTGGATGAAGGGCTGGCGGCTTATAAGGTAGTTTTCGAAGGTTTGGGGCAAGACATAAGAGCTTTTTTAGGTCACGAGTTGAATATTTCCGTGGATATCAAGGGGTTGACTCGCTTAAACAGAGATTTGATACCCAAAAGGTTGCGTCCATTCGTACAGGATGAATACGTTTTTATTTGGAGATACCGTGTTGACAATGTGGAAGGACCTTGGGTTGAGGGTAGAGTCGTAAAAGTGGAAGACAGATGCTACTTTGGCGTTGTATACAGCTCGGATGGTGGAATTTCAGTGTACCCTTCTTTTTGAAGTGAGGTGAAGAGATTTGGAAAAGGAATATGCTGTGGTTATGAAAGGGATTGTAAAGAGATTTCCTGGGGTTTTAGCCAACGACCATGTGGATCTGCACGTAAAAAAGGGCGAGATTCACGCTGTGGTGGGTGAGAACGGGGCAGGTAAAACTACCTTGATGAACCAATTGTACGGGCTACTCCACCCTGACGAAGGCGAGATATACATATTCGGAAAGAAAGTTAACTTCCGCGGTCCAAGAGATGCCATAGAAAATGGCATAGGAATGGTTCACCAGCATTTCATGCTCGTGGATAATTTGACGGTTGCAGAAAATGTCGTCTTGGGTTCCGAATCTAAAAAATGGGGCTTCATGTTCGACCTTTCCAGTGCTAAGAAGGTTGTTAAGGAACTCTCGGAAAAATACGGGCTATATGTAGACGTAGACGCAAAGATAGAAGATATACCTGTTGGTATGCAACAGAGAGTCGAGATACTGAAAACGCTTTATAGGGGTGCTGAGATACTCATATTCGACGAACCAACAGCGGTTTTAACCCCGCAAGAAACGGAGGAACTTTTCGAAGTGATGAGAAGGCTTAAAGAGGCCGGGAAAACAATGATATTCATATCACATAAACTCAATGAAGTTATGGAAATCTCGGACAACATAACGGTTATGAGACTTGGAAAGGTTACTGCGAATCTTGTCACGAGTGAAACAAACCCGAGAGAAATTGCGAGAGCAATGGTTGGAAGAGATGTTGTCCTGAGAGTTGAAAAGTCTGCTCACAAACCGAAAGAAGTCGTTTTCGAAGTGGAAAATCTATGGGTCAAAGATAACAGAGGGCTTGATGCTGTCAAAGGAATAAGTTTCAATGTGAGAGCTGGTGAAATCGTTGGAATCGCTGGAGTTGCTGGAAACGGACAAACCGAGCTCGTTGAAGCTATCAGTGGACTCAGGAAAGTGGAAAAGGGAAGCATAAGACTTCTTGGAAATGATGTGACAAATCTTGATCCAAGAAAACTCAGGGATATGAGACTTTCGCATATACCTGAAGACAGACTAAAACATGGCCTTATAGTTCAATACCCAGCGTATTATAACTTGATACTTGGGCAACACTGGTGGAGACCATTTTCTAACAACGGCTTTCTCGATCACAATGCCATCTATGAAAACGCGAAGGACCTGTTTGAAAAGTTTGATATAAGGCCAAGGAATTGGAGAATGCTTGGAGGAAACTTTTCAGGTGGAAATCAGCAGAAGATAGTGGTTGCAAGAGAGCTGAATGCCAAGCCAAAATTCATCGTAGTTGCACAGCCAACGAGGGGACTTGATGTAGGAGCAATCGAGTTCATACACAAAACACTTTTAAAGCTGAGGAAAGAAGATGTGGCTATCCTTCTGATTTCCATGGAACTTGAAGAAATCTTTTCACTGTCTGACAGGATCTTGGTGATGTATGAAGGAGAGATAATGGGGCAGGTGCGGCCTGAGGAAACCACTGTTGAAGAAGTCGGGCTAATGATGGCGGGCAAGAAATTAGAAGAGGTGAGAGCATGAAGGCAATGGCTCTACCACGTTTTTGGGCTTTCGTGGTTCCGATTGTTTCGGTAATAGTCGCTCTTCTAATAGCTTCAATAGTGATAATAATGATTGGGAAGGATCCGATTCAGGCTTATGAAATACTTTTTAAGGGCGCTTTCGGATCAAGTTCGGCTATAGCAAACACCATAGTCAAAACAACACCCTTGATATTGACAGGGCTTGCGGTTGGATTCGGTTTCAGAGCCGGCGTTTTCAACATAGGTGCGGAAGGCCAGATGATAATGGGGGCCTTGATGGCCACACTCGTTGCGATAAACCTCGGTGAAGTACCGCCCTTTTTGGCAATATCCCTCGTTATGCTAACAGGAATGCTCGCAGGGGCTGGATGGGCCGCTATAGCAGGCTATCTAAAGGCGAAAACGGGAGCGCACGAAGTCGTTACCACGATAATGCTTAACTGGATCGCCACTTATCTCTCTTCCTACATGGTCCAAGTTCCACTTGCGGTCGGTTCTGGGACCCCCAAGAGTCCTGAGATAGCTTCTTCTGCGAAGCTTCCTGTCCTCATGACGGTTGGGGCAATAAACATGAGCGCGGGAATTATAATCTCCGTTATAGCAGCAATTTTGCTTTATATACTCCTTGAAAAAACAACGATGGGTTATGAAGTCAAAGCCGCAGGTTTTAACCCATATGCGGCAGAGTACGGCGGAATAAGCATTTCCAAGAACATAACTCTTACAATGGCTATCTCCGGGGCTTTGGCAGGGCTTGCAGGTGTTGTTGAACTCATGGGAGTCCATTACAGATTTTTGGGAACGCTCTCAGGCGGTAAGGGTTTTGACGGTATATCCATAGCGCTAATTGGCCAGAACAACCCAATTGGAATAATTTTTGCTGCGCTTTTGATGGGAGCTCTCAGGACTGGTTCAAACGAGATGCAGTTTGCTGGAATTCCGAAACATATCGTGATGATAGTGCAGGGAATCGTGATATTTCTCGTTGCAGCCGATAGAATCGTTCGAACCTCCATGGCAGTTATGAATGAAAAGAAGACTGCTATTGATGAGACTCGCAAGTTTTTGAAGAGAGCTTCTATATCAGGCGGACTTGCTGTAGCCTTCTGGTTCCTGTCTTCTGAAAAGGTTTGGAATTGGACCGGTGGGATCTCTTCTCATATTGCCAAAACTTTTTGGATTCTCGCGCTTATAATGCTTCTCACCGTGATGATTGTTGTGGCGCTATACGTGATATCAGCTATTATTTCGGCGTTCATGGCATTCAGATATAAGAGGGTGAAAGAATGAAAATATTTCAGGCTATATTGGCGATATTTGTCAATCCACAGTTTTACAAGATAGCATTAACAGCTTCCACACCTCTCATATACGCATCACTTGGAGGAGTTTACTCAGAGATAACCGGTGTGGTCAACATAGCGCTCGAAGGAATCATGCTACTTGGAGCTTTTGTGTCGGTCGTTTTCACACATTACACTGGAAATCCTTGGATAGGGATACTCATGGCGATCGTGGCAGGTATGGGTATGGCATGGCTTCATGCCTGGGCTTCGATAAAATGGCTCGGTAATCAGATCGTGCTGGGTGCTGCTCTTATATTGATGGCACAAGGGATAACGGGTTTTCTCATGGTTCCGATATTCGGCCAGCCCGGCCAGACAGATTTTGTCGGAAAGATCGCTGAGATGAAGATACCCGGAATCCGTGAAATACCATTCATTGGAGAGATTATCGGTGAGATAAGTCCTCTTGTGCTGCTCGCATTTTTGGCTGTAATAGTAACGTGGTTCATACTCTATAAAACAACACTTGGACTCAGAATGAGGTCTGTTGGAGAGAATCCAGAAGCTGCCGACACGCTTGGGATCAATGTTTATGGAATACGGTACTTTGGAGTGATTATGAGTGGAGTAATGGCCTCTATTGGCGGAGCGTTCCTGAGCGTAGGGGAAACGGGAAATTTCAAAGAGCTCATGACAGGTGGAAGAGGATTCATAGCTCTGGCTGCAATGATTCTTGGCAATTGGAATCCCGTTGGAGCAATGCTTGCTTCG
>JALWSA010000029.1 GCA_026993805.1 Thermotogaceae bacterium
TCTCAAATCCTTCAGCGAGTTTTCCAACCCTTAAATCCTGACCTGTTATTCCTTTTATGAGAAAAAAGAGTGCAAGAATTGTATTTGTAAAACTCTTCGTAGAGCCCATGGCTCTTTCAGGACCAGCTTCTATGAATATAGCCCTTCTATCTTCCACAACGGAGAGTGCTGCGCTCTGGCTTAGATTCGTGATGAGAATTGACTTTTCTATGATTTCGGGATTCTTTTCCAGAAGCCTTAAAAGCTCGACCGTTCCGCCGGATTGGCTTATCAGGATGACATGATCCCACGTTCTCAGAAAGGTACCGGGATCTTTCATGTTAACTATATCCGAGAGTCTTTCAGCTCTTGCAAAGATTCCTTCTTCTAATAAGACCCCTTCCGCCCATTTTGCAGCAAAATAGGAAGCTCCCATGCCGGTTAGAAGAACTTTCCCTGTTATCCGACTCCCCGCTTTAACTATCTCCTCTTCCTTTCGCTGCAGCCTCTTTATGGCCTCGGGCTGCTCAAATACTTCTTGCAAAAAAACGGACATGCAATCACCCCTTGACCGCTCCTGCTGTCAAACCGGAGATTATGTATCTCTGAAACACGATGACAAGTATCAGGGGTGGTACCGTAGCAACGAGCCCGCCTGCCATCATCAGTCCGTAATCTATCATGTGTCGTGTTGTGAACTCAGATACGACGACTGTTATCGTCTTAGCTTTTATGTCGAATGTCAAAATGAGTGCATACAGGAACTCATCCCAGCACATAAGGAATGAGAATATCGAAACCGTGGAGATTCCTGGTAGAGCCAGCGGAAGATCCACGGTTAGAAGAGCCTTCCAGCTCCCGGCTCCGTCTATATACGCGGCTTCATCAAGCTCTTTCGGTATGGTAAGGAAATACCCGTACATCATCCATATCGAGTATGGAAGGATAAAAGATGTGTAAACAAAAACAAGACCCCCCCAGGTATTTATAAGTCTAAGCCGCGAGACTATCAGGTACATAGAAAGAACGAGTGCTATCTCTGGAAACATTCTCGCAGTTATTATTATATTGAGATAGGTTTTTCTAAACTGTGGGAATTTCCTTGCAAGAGCGTATCCTGCGGGAACAGAAAAGAGAAGAGCAATTCCCGTTGTTATAAGAGCGACCATCGTGCTGTTCAGCATGGCCCTTGCAAAGTTCGGAACCTCGCCACTTGTTCCCCTGCCCCCCGTTATGAGCTTTTTCAAATTCATTAGGGTGGGACTGTGCGGAAACCAGTGTGGTGGCCTTGCCAAAAGCTCAACCTTGGGTGAGATCGCCGAAACAAACATCCAGTATATGGGAAGAAGTATAACAGCGGCGACTATAAAACCAGCAACATAAAGGCCTATTGTCTTCTTTCTTTTACGCATTGATCTCCACTTCCTCTCTCATGAGAAGTCTTGTGTAAAAGAGAGCAGCCAGCAGTATGACGACAGCTATGATCGTGGAAATCGCTGCGCCTTGTCCCAGACTCAGTGCTTCGAAAGAAGTATGGTAAACATAGTAAGAGAGCACCTGAGTACCATTTGCGGGACCACCTTTTGTCATTATGTAGATTATGTCGAACACTTTGAAAGCTTCCGATGTTCTAAGAACGAGCGAGACAGCTATTGCAGGCCTTAGAAGTGGCAACGTAACTCTGAAAAGCCTGTTCCAGAAGCCCGCTCCATCGACCTCAGCCGCTTCAAAATAGCTCTTGGGAATCGTCTGGAGTGCACCTAACAAAACTATGGTGAAGAACCAGCAGTTTTTCCAGACATCCGCGATTATCACCATGTTCAAAGCCCTGAACGGTTCTCCAAGCCAATTGATATAGTCTTCAATCATGCCGAACTGACTGAGAATCCCGTTCAAAGCACCGTAATTGGCATCGAATATCCACTGCCACAGAACCCCGTTTGCGACTGTGGGAATCGCCCATGGAAGTATGACAAGCGCCCTTAAAAACCCCTTCATTGCAAAATCCTGATTCAGGAGTATCGCACTGAAGAGCCCTATGACGAACTCCGCCCCCACGGATACCACGGTGAAATAAACTGTAACTTTCATGGCGTTCCAAAACTCAGAACTCGACAGGATATCCCTATAGTTCTGAAAACCCACAAAAGTTGCCATCGTAGGCATGAAAAGGCTTCTATCTTGAAAGCTTATTATCACCGTGCTTATCACAGGGTAAAATAGAGCAAACCCTATTAGAATCGTGGCAGGAAGAATCATTATCCATCGAGAAATGTCTTTTCTCTTTCTCACCGCTGAGATTTCCTCCTTTCGGTCAGATCAAACCCGCCGCGCGAAGCGGCGGGGCTTTCTTCACTTCCTTCCGAGCAGTTTCTTCACTTCCTTAGCAGCTCTGTCGAGAGCTTCCTTCGGGCTCATCTGTCTCGTGAGAGCTTTCTGGATGTATATCTGAAGAATCCTTGAAAACTGCGTGTACTTCACAAGAGAGGGTCTATCCATGACATAATAAAGCTGGTTGAGCATTGGTTCGAATTCAGGGTGCTTCTGCAAAACTTCTGGGTCATGGTAGAGATCCTCCCAGATGGGCATAGCACCGTATTTTATAGCCTGAATTTTCTGCTCCTTCCTGCTTGCAAGGAAAGCAATGAATTTCCAGGCAGCATCTTTGTGCTTGGAACCCCTTGTTATGCCAAGACCCATGGAACCGCTTGAAGTGTTGCTAACGATTCCAGGCTTTCCTGAAGGAACGAGGGCCACTTTGATCTTCCCAACCTGTGTGGACTGCTCGGGATCGTTGAATATAGTCCAAGCAAATGACCAGTTGAAACCAAAGGCGACATCGCCATGCGCCACGGCGTGAAGCATAGCCCTATCGTCGGAATTTATCGAGGCGGGGTCCACAACTTTGTACTTGTAAATGGCATCCACCATCCACTGTAAAGCTTTCACACCTGCTTCATCGTTAAACGCTGGATTACCGTTCTCATCGAACCACCTTCCGCCAAACGAACCAAGAAGGAGCGTATAGTAACAAATCAGGCCTTCTGCCTGCGCCCATCCCCAAATGGATCCGTACTTTACCAATCCCTTTTCCTGAAGAATCTTGCTGAAGGCGACGAACTCATCCCATGTAGCAGGCGGTCTCAGAATTCCAGCTTTTTTCAGAAGATCTTCGTTGTAGTAGAAAAACAGAACATCGTCGAACATCGGGAGTCCATAAGTTTTACCTTTGTACTGCATGATTCTCATGACACTTGGGAGGATGTTCTTTTTCATGTCTTCTGTCAGCCTGTCGTCAACCGGCTCCAAAAGTCCCATCTCCACAAACTCAGGAGTCCATATACAATCGACATCAATCACATCGAACGCGGACGGGTCCACCGCAAGAGTCGTGACTATTTTCTGATAAAGCTGGTTGTATCCGACAGAAATGAGCTCAACGTGTATATCTGGGTATAGCTTTTCAAACTCCTTTATAGCTTCTTTTCTGAAAGTGGCAAAATCGTCGCTCGATATGACCCTTATCGTTACCTTTCCGAAAACCATGAGCACCATCAACACGCTCAAAACAACTACCAAGAACTTTTTCATACCACCTCACCTCCACACTTTGGAAAGATCTTTCAAACCGGTGGTGAGCTTTAAAATAAACAACTCGGCACCGTAGCAAACCCCACCCTCAACTATCGCCTTTTCACCCCCCTTTGACACTTTCAACTTGCACGGATTTCCGTACTCTTTGCTCCAAAGTCTTTTTAAATCCTTGAAAAATTTCTCAAACTTTCCGTTGAGAACTACCGCATCTGGATCGAAAATCATGCATATGTTGTAAAGGCTTTTAGATACCTCCTTCACAATACTTTCAGTCTCGAGAATGCTGTGAAGATACTCTTCCAGAGTGAGGGAATTGTGAAGCGTCATACCTATCTCTCCTGCCATCCCCCGGCCAGCATAAATCTTGCCGTCTATAACGATTCCCATGCCGAGTCCCCTTCCCCAGTAAATGCACACCAAATGCTTCAGCGTCTGCTTTCCCATGTGCAACTCTCTAAAAGCCAGTAGATTTGCATCGTTCTCGAAAGCCACAATGGCTCCTTCCATATACTTTTTGACGATATCCACGATCTTTCTCGCATTCTTTCCTTCCCAGTTACACACCGAAACATGAAAATCTCCGTTCTCCTTAACATAACCGGAAATGCCAAAAACAACAGCCGCCACATCATCCCTGCCCGAGTATTTCTTTAAAACTCTTTCAACTGCCTTCACGAAGTCCTCGAACTCGTACATGCTCTTTTCAATCTTCCAAAAGCTTTCAAGCTTTCCCGAAAGATCTCCCAACCCCACCATCATGAAATCCCTGTCTACTTGGAAGGAAAGAACCTTTTTAAACGTGTAGTTGAACCTCAGAATGTCAGAGGACCTTCCCACCCTTGAAGGCATCTTTCCGCCTTCTTCCACCAATCCTCCCAAAAACGGTCGAACATTTCTTGAGATTGTCGGAAGGCTAAGCTGGAGTTTCCTGGAGAGTTCTCCTCTCGTAACGCTTCCCTTGGAATGAAGATACTTCAGGATCTTATAACGATTGGCTTTCTTTATCTTGGTGACGTGGAGCTCAAAAACTTCTTCTTCCACCCGATACATCCCCTCATAGGCAAATAATTTCTTTCAGTAAGAAATAATACTCCTTTTAAATGTTTCATTACAATTAACCATTTGTAACCAAATGATTTCTGCATCCGCGGGTATTTTTTGCCCTCTATTACTTATACTTCCTCGCTTTCCATGTCTTTTTATCATCTCTAATAAGGTTGACCACATTTTTTTTTTTTTTTTTTTTTTCTTTATTAAAAAATTAAATTTTTTTGGTGGCTCGTCCGTCTAATTTCTTTGGAAGGGGTGGGGGGCATGAAAGAGCCCGTCGTATGCGTGAGGCTCGACACCCGAAGCCTTCTCAAACTCAATTTGGCCGCCCAGAATTTTGGGGTCTCTCGCTCCTGGCTTCTCAGGAGGCTCATCTCCGATTACCTTGATGATCTCATCGAAGATATCAAATCTCAGCTCGAAGGGAGGGATGCCTATGAGTATGAGGGTGAAGATCCTGCTGGTAGCTCTCCTCCCGATGGTGGCGGTTTACCTAACGGGGGTGTTCGTTCTCCAGCAGGTCTATACACTGAGGGCCGATCTGAGACGATCTTTCGGAACGGATTTAGAGATACTGAAAGCGACGAGGGAGGTTGAACAGAGAGCAAGAGAACTCCAAATCATGACAAAAGGGGGCGACTTGAAAGAAAGCATTGAAAGTTTAAAAACAGCCGTTAAACACCTCAAAAAGATCGCCCCCGAAGAGTACAAAGCCCCAATATCAAAGCTCGAGAGCAGTATATCAAAACTCAACATAGAAAATAAAGAATCTTTGAAACTCGTATCGGATGAGGTTATGAACAACGCACAAAAGCTCCTGAAGTTGGTCGATGGAAACATAAAGTCCTCACAAGGAAACGTCGAAGCATTTGCAAAAAGCATCTCGAATAATCTGCTCTTCATACCCCTTGGCTTTTTGGCACTCGGAATTATCTTCATAACGTTCACCACCAACTCTCTTCTGAAACACCTAAAACCCCTCATGGACGCATCAAACCGTCTCCAAAACAGCGACCTGAGCTTTCAGTTCGAAGAGTACAAGGGGAAGGATGAGATTTCGAGACTGCTGAACAGTTTCAAAACAGCCACCGAAAGACTACGGCAGCAGATGGCAAATCTAAGAAGCAGCTCTGATCAGATAACACAGAACATGGACGAGATAACATCTACATCCCACGAAGTAGCCGAAAGCCTTAACGAAATAACACAGGCCGTTACGAGCATAGCGGGAGAAATGGAGAACATTTCCGCAAGCATAGAAGAGACTACAGCAGAAGTGAACGAAATATCGACGGCCACGAAATCCATAGCCGACGACGCAACGAGCGCTGCGGAATTCGGAAGGGAGAGTGCTGAGCTGGCTCAGAGAAATGTGAAAGCCATGGAAAACCTCTTCAGTTCTATTGAAAGCATTCGAGAGATTTCAGGAAAAATAGACGATGTGGTCCGGAGCTTTGCAGAAGGTGCGAAGAGCATCAGGCAGTTCGTCGAGACCATAACGAACATAGCTGAGCAGACCAATCTTTTGGCACTGAATGCTGCCATAGAAGCTGCAAGAGCCGGAGAAGCAGGAAAAGGTTTTGCGGTTGTAGCGGATGAAATAAGAAAATTAGCAGAAGAAAGTAAAAGGGCTGCGGAAGAGGTCGAAAAGGTCGTTCAGGAAGTGGACGAAATATCACAGCAGTCTTCTCAGGTAGCAAAGAGCATAACAGAAAAGATCGAAGACAGCACAAAGATAGTCGAGGAAGCCAGGGGAGATCTCGAAGAGATCGTAAAGAGGGTGGATAGAATCTCGGAGATGATGGAAAGAATAGCTGCAGCCGTTGAGGAACAGACTGCAGCCGTTGATGAAGTATCGAGCGCCATGAATTCGAACTCCCAGAGCATTATGAACGTCTCGGCTTCGACCCAAGAAATTAGCGCATCCATTGAGAACATAAACGCTTCGATGGAAGAGATTGCAGCGTCTGTGAAGAACGTGAGAGATATGGTCGAAGAACTTGACAAGGTAACCAAGTCGTATAAAATGTAATTGTGATCGTTATGGAACCGGTTTCACCAAGGGGGAGCCGCAGATGACAGAAATCGTTGGTGAACTAAAAAACGTGGAAAAACTCATCGATGTACTGGGAGACTTACACCTTCGAATGAGTGTTGAGGATTTTCTCAACAAGCTTCTGGATGCCGCCATAAAGGTCATACCTGAGGTAAAAAGAGGCGTTGTTCTACTCGAGGGGGAAAGCCAAAAGTGGAGGGTGGCTGCATCTCGCGACATCCCAGAAGATTTGCTCAAACTGGAATTTGACATAAGTGCTATGAAAACCGCCATATCCGAAGAACCGCTGATCATAAAAGATCCAAAGAAATTTCTGGAAGGGATCTTCAAAGAGAAAGGAATATTAGAAAAACTCCAAATCCCGAAATCCAGGGGAATGGTGGGGGTCGGGATAAACGTCGATGGAAGTATAAAAGGAGGTTTCTTCCTCGGACTCGACGAGCCACCATCTCTGACTCTCGAACAGTTGAGACTCGTGAAAGCATTCGGAAAACTGGCTTCGATATTCATATCCATGAAGCTCTTTCAAGAAAGAGAGAGGGGATATCAAAGAGAAATCATACTCGCCATGGTGAAAGCTATGGAAGCAAGGGATCCTTACACGGTGGGGCATTCTGAAAGGGTAGCGATATACGCCGCCGAAATAGCAAAGGCCGCCGGATGTGAGAGAAAGACCGTGGATAGGATCTACTGGGGAGCGTTGATCCACGATATAGGAAAGTTGGCGGTTCCAGAGTACATACTCCTGAAGCCCGGCCCCCTTTTTCCTCATGAATACGAAATTGTTAAAAAACACCCCGTTGTAGGCGTACAGATGATAAAAGACTACCCGTGGCTCGAAGAACTCATTCCAATCGTCAGAAATCACCACGAGAAGTGGAATGGAGAAGGCTACCCCGACGGTCTCAAAGCCGAAGAGATACCCATCTTCGTCAGGATCGTTACCATAGCGGATGCCTTCGATGCCATGACAAGCGAAAGGGCATACAGAAAAGCGATGGAATTAGAGGAAGCATTGGAGGAAATACGTCGCCAGAGAGAAAAGCAGTTCGACCCCTCACTGGTGGAAATCGCAATTCCCGTGCTGGAGAAATACTTTCCTATCATAAAGAAAATAGAATGATTCCGCTCTTTCCCCAAAAGCCCCTTATACTTTCCCGCATTATGCCGATAACTATTTTGAGGGAGGTGATCCAATGCGGATCACCGGAGTTGGAAGTGGCTATTTTATGCCGCAGTATTCGGGAGCCGTCCAGGCTGGAAGAACTGGAGCCGCTCAGCAGGTAGTCTCCAAGGAATGGATGGAGAAATTGCTGAACCTGACGCTCTACAATCAGATGGGGCTCACCTACAAATTGGTGAGGATCGCCACGGAAAACTACGTGAAGCTCAGCGGCCTGGACACATACGCGTGAGCGCATTTGCGCTCACGCTTTCTCTTTCTCGAGCACTTTTTCGATTATCTCCATCGCCCTTTCGTACCTCTCCGGACTCATCCTAAGCTTCAAATATTCTTCGAAAAGTTCTATAAACTTTTCACCCTCGAATTCTATCTCTATCTTCCTCTCCTCAGACGCCACCGAAACCTCTATAACCTTCTCGATCTTCCGCAACGACCCTATTTCCATCGCAAGCCCCTCGTTTATTATCACCTTCATATAATCGGCAAGGTCCCAAACTCTCTCTATCTCCTCTTCGACCTCTCTCAACGTCTTTTTCTCCGACAAATCCAGCTTCATAACCCGCTTGTGTGGGAGCTTTACGAATTTCACATCCCCATCCTCATAGAATATGAAACCCTTGTCCTCGATCTCGGAAAAATCGGTCTGGATGATCGAACCGCTGTAATAGGCGGGAGGATTGGGCAGGATTCTGGAGAACCTGTGAACATGCCCCAAAGCAATGTAATTCATCGTCGTAGGGAGGTATTGGGGCTTTAGAAGAACATTTATGGTCTCTTCAACAGATGGTGGCATCATGCCCTCCATCATCACATGGGCCACCATTAACCTGAAATCACCGGGAGTATCATCACGCTGGAAGAGACCCATCAGAGCTTGCAAAGCGCTTTCCACCTTTTCCATACCCTCTAAAATCCCCATACTGCCACTTATGTACGGAAGGCCATAAACGACCACTTTTCCTCTGTTGGTATCCACTATCCTGGGCTTTTTTATATCCTCATCCTGATCTATTATCGTTATATCCTTTCTCGTGAGCTTCTTGAAAGTCGCGATTCCCTTCCAGTCATGATTGCCGAGAACCAGCACAACCGGTGCGATTTTCGAAAACCTGACTATATACTCAACGGCGATGTCAAGCGCCCGAGCCGACGGGTTTCTCCACTCGTGCAGGATGTCCCCGGCAATGGCAACAAGGTCTACCCTTTCGCGGGAGGCAAACTCCACCATCTTTTCCAACATCTGGACTATTTCTTCTGTTCTGTCTACTTCCTTGCTCGTCCTCCAGGATTTCAATCCAACGTGCCAGTCTGCGGTGTGGAGTATCTTCAAGCCCACCCCCCCTTCCAAAAGGGGAATAAAATTCAGGCCCCTCTCGCCGGAGGGGCCCTTTCGGAGCCAGCGGTGGGACTTGAACCCACAACCTGCGCATTACGAATGCGCCGCTCTGCCGATTGAGCTACGCTGGCATCCCAGCACCCGTCAGTTTACCATAGCTTGTTGGGGGGTTCAAGTTCTTCTATAATAAAGCTGGATGGGATAAGGGGGGATAAAAAGTGCCGATAAAATTCGGAACATCTGGTTGGAGAGGAATCATAAGCGATGACTTCACATTCGAGAACGTGAGGGCTGTTGCACAAGCGATTGCAGAACATCTCAAAGAGAGAAACGAGGTAAAAAACGGCGTGATAGTCGGAAGGGACACGAGGTTCATGACGGAGAGATACGCTGCCGTCGTTGCGGAAGTCCTAACAGGAAACGGAATAAAGGTTTACATGCCAGAAGGTCCTGTCCCAACACCCGTGATCTCATACACCATTCTGAACATGCAACTCGATGGAGGAGTGAACATAACGGCTTCGCACAATCCACCCGAGTACTGCGGTATAAAGTTCAACCCATCGAGTGGAGGGCCGGCACTTCCAAACGTGACCAGATCCATTGAAGAAAAGATAGCGAAGGTGAAGGACGGGGAAATAGAGATAAAGAGCCTGCCTGTAAAGGAAGCCGCTTCCAAGGGACTCTTCGAGATAATAGATCCTTTCGATGAGTACTACAAGAAGATAAAAGAGACAATAGATTTCGAGAGAATAAAGAGCGCAGGAGTAACGGTCGTTGTGGATCTCATGTACAGCGCCGCAATAGGCTACCTGGATCCAATAATAAAAGAACTTGCTGCAGAGCATGAAATAATCCACGACTTCCGGGATCCATATTTCGGCGGTGGAAGGCCGGAACCGGATGAGAGCAGGTTGAGGACCGCCATCGAGATGGTGAGAGACAGAAAATGGATGCTCGCGGTAGCTGTTGATGGCGACGCCGATAGATTCGGGATAGTGGACGACGAAGGAGACTTCATAAAACCTAACGAAATA
Organism: Thermotogaceae bacterium; assembly: GCA_026993805.1. Lineage (GTDB taxonomy): Bacteria > Thermotogota > Thermotogae > Thermotogales > Thermotogaceae > JALWSA01. Next base: position 10,236 of record JALWSA010000029.1, read on the forward strand.
ATCGCTCTTCTCGCCCATCACCTTTACAAAAACAAGGGTTTGAAAGGTCCGGTTGCAAGGAGCATAGCCACATCCCACGCACTCGATGCCGTTGCAAGGGAGTACGGTGAAGATGTCATGGAGACTCCCGTGGGTTTCAAATTCCTTGGGCCACTTTTGATGCAAAACGGAGCGGTGATCGCCGGTGAAGAGAGCGGCGGCCTTTCGATCCAAAAGCATACTCCGGAAAAAGATGGAATCCTGGCAGATCTCCTTGTGATGGAGATGATAGCGTATGAAGGAAAACCTCTCTCACAGATACGGAAAGATTTCGTGAAGAAATACGGAAAGTTCCATAACACCAGAATGGACATAGAGCTGGAGAGCCCCAAAGATAAAGACGATCTGATGGAGAAGTTCAGGCATATCGGAAACGAATTTGGCGGGCTTAAGATAATCAGGAGAGATGAGATAGACGGTGTTAGATACACATTCGACGCGCCTGACACTTGGCTTCTGGCAAGGCCTTCTGGAACAGAGCCACTGATAAGGGTTTACGTGGAGAGCACGAATCAGAAACTCTTCAGAAAGATAATCGCCGGTGTGAGAAAACTGGTTCAAGGATGAGGAGGGATAGAACTTGGATTTAGGGCTCTCAGGTAAGGTTGCCGTGCTTGCCGCATCGAGCACGGGAATTGGTTTCGCAGTAGCCCGTGAACTGGCAAGGGAAGGAATGAAGCTCGTCATAAATTCAAGGAATCAGGAAAAGCTCAACGTCGCAAAAGAGAAGCTAATTCAAATCGGAGCAGAAGTTCTACCAGTCCGGGGCGATTTATCCGAAGAAGAAACTGCTTTCAAGATCTACGAAGCAACCATGGAAAGGTTTGGAAGGTGCGATGTTTTATTCGTAAATGCCGGAGGACCGAAACCCGGTGGCTTCTTCGATCTAACAGATGATGACTGGTTTTCTTCTTTCAAGCTAAATCTCATGAGCGGTGTCAGACTGGCGAGGCTCTTTGCCCCCAAAATGAAGGAAAACGGCTGGGGAAGGATAATATTCCTTACATCCATCTCCGTGAGAAATCCAATAAAAAGGCTCCTTCTTTCCAACAGCATCAGAATGGCCGTTACGGGCATGATGAAAACCCTTGCGGATGAGCTCGCACCCTTTGGCATCACTGTAAACGCCGTCGCTCCCGGTTACACTATGACGGCGAGGGTCGAGCAGTTGATAAGAGACAGAGCTGCAAAGGAAGGAAAAAGCTTTGAAGATGTAAAGAAGGAAATAGCCGCTGCAATACCTATGAAGAGGCTCGCCGATCCCGAAGAGATAGCAGCAGTTGTGGCGTTCCTTGCTTCCGAAAGGGCTTCTTTCATAACGGGACAGACCGTTGTGGTAGACGGTGGTCAGGACAGAACAAGCGTATGAAGGAGGGATTGTGTGTGAGATTCTCAATGGAAAGGTTAGATGAGAAGACGATAGAAAACCTGAAGGAAAAGGCAAGAAGAGCAAGGGCAGACACCCTTATAATGACATACATAGCAAAATCTGGGCATCCCGGCGGTTCTCTCTCGTCCATGGAGATATTCCTCACTGTTTACTCTTTTGCAAACTTCGATCCCAAAAATCCAGATGATCCAGACAGAGACAGGTTTGTTATAAGCCACGGGCACACTTCTCCCGGAGTCTACGCCACTCTCGTGCAGTTAGGTGCCATGGACAGAGAAGAGGTCTTGAGCTCTTTTAGACATGTATCTTCGATCTACGAAGGCCATGTGACGCGCGGGCTTCCTGGAATAGACTGGACCACTGGGAATCTCGGGCAGGGGCTTTCGGCAGGCCTTGGCCTTGCACTTGCCACGCGTTACAACAAAAAAGACTACCATGTCTTCGTGATGATGTCAGACGCGGAGCAGAACAAGGGACAGGTAGCAGAAGCAAGGAGAGTTGCGGTTAAGTACAAAGTATCAAACCTCACCGTCGTCATAGACTACAACGACGCTCAGATAAGCGGAAAGGCGTCCGAGATAATGCCCGTGAACATAAAGGAAGAGTATAAAGCCGCCGGCTGGGAGATTTATGAAGCAAACGGCCATGACTTTGCAGATCTTTACGAAAAGATAAAGATGGCCGTTGAGGACGGAAAGCCGAGCGTAGTAATAGCACATACGGTGATGGGAAAAGGCGTTTCTTTCATGGAAGATCAGGTCAAATACCACGGCCGGCCCCTAAAAGAAGATGAGCTTCAAAAGGCGTTGGAAGAACTCGGCGTAAAGGAAGACCTTGAAAGATTCAAGAAGATCAGAAGCTCCCTTCCGATAAAGCGGCACAAGCCGCTCCACAAGGAATACGAAGTGAATATAGACCCCGGAGAGCCGTTCGTATACGAAGAAGAGATGGACGGAAGAGGAGCGGCGGGAAAAGCGATTTTAGACATCGTGAAGAGAAATCCGGATGTGCCCATCGCTGCAGCCGATTGTGACCTTCTGGAATCCGTGCGCCTCAACTGGCTCGCGCAAGATTTCCCGGACAGAATCATAGAGGCCGGTGTGGCCGAGCAGAACGCAGCAACCGTCGCAGGTGCTATGTCAACAGAGGGCGTCATAACTATATTCGGGGATTTCGGCGTATTCGCAGTCGATGAGACCTTCAACAACCAAAGGCTCAACGCTATGAATCACACAAACCTCAAGATCGTTGCGACGCATTGCGGAACGAACGTAGGGGAAGACGGAAAAACCCACCACGCCCTCTTTTACGCTGCCGGACCGGCTGCATGGTTCGGCTTCCACGTGATAGTCCCGTCTGATGCAAACCAAACAGACAGAGCCGTCAGGTACATGCTCTCAAGATATGGAAACTTCCTGCTGGCCGTTGGAAGATCTAAGCTAAAGCCAATAAGAAAAGAAGATGGGAAACTCTTTTACGATAAAGACTACACATTCGATCCAAGAAAAGTCGATGTTATAAGAAGCAGGGGGAACGATATAACAATCGTCGCGATGGGATCGGTTGTTCCGTTTGCCGTGGAAGCGGCGGACAAGGTTGGTGCTAACATGCTTGCCATTGCCTGCCCGCTCGACTTCGACGTGACGAGCGCAGCCGCTCACCTCGATGGGAAGAAGGTACTGCTCGTGGAAGATCACGCATGGCTCGGGCTTGGAGCAATTCTCGCATACAGGATGATGAAAGCCGGCATACATCCTGCCTCTTTCAAACACATTGCTATAGAGGATTTCACGGAATCTGGAAGCTGGAAAGACATTTACAAGCTCCACGGTTTTGACGTAGAAGGAATAGCAAAAGCAGCGATGGAGCTTTAAGGGGGGCAGGTCATGAAAAGATTGGCGGTTATAGCAATTGCCATTCTGGCGCTCCTCGTCGTTTTGTCGGCGTGCAGTGTCAGGATCTTCATGACGCAAACCGAGACCCCAAATTCTCTAAAATGCAAGTTCCTTTACTTTGCAGGAACGATGAAGAAAATCGTGCCTCTGAATGAAGGAGAGACGCTCGCGCTTTACATAAGCTCAAATCTCAGGATGGGAAGAGTCAACATTCGTGTGACTTCACCCGAAGGCGATGAGGTTCTTTCTTTACAGCTCAAGAAGAGCACGAAAACTGCCGAAGAGGTAGCTGCCAAAAGCGGCGGATTCTATGTAATAGAGATATCCTCTGGTGGTGCTTCTGGCAGCTTTGAAATAAAGTTTGAAAAGATATCCACCCAGAGCGTGATGGCAGTCGCTGAAGGGGTGGAAAGTTGAAGGTATGTAGCGCCGTTCTTGCTGCTGGAGCGTCGTCCCGCTTTGGCTCGGATAAGTTAGAAGTAAAGATCGGAGAAAAGACAGTTCTTGAACGAGTGGTAGAAACAGCCAGGAGATTCGGAGAGACGATACTGGTAACGAGGAAACCGAGAAACATACCTGGCACTATAGAAGTGATCAACCCTAATTGGGAGCAGGGAATATCTACTTCAGTGAAGCTTGCCGTCGCAAAGGCAGGCCAGATTGGTTGTGATTTCCTGCTCATTTTCCTTGGTGACATGCCCTTTTTGAAAGAAGAGTGCGCATCGCGCATCGTAGAAGAAGCCATGAAGGATAATTCAAAACTCATAGTGTATCCGGCTCTTGGTGACAAAAAGGGTTTCCCAACACTGCTTAAAAAAGAAGGTTTTGAGCTTGCAGAAAGCGTAACGGGAGATGCGGGACTTCGCCAGCTTATAGAGCGCTACCCGTCCCTGTGTCTCTCCGTTACCCTTCCAATAGATGAATGCTACAAGGATGTTGATCGGCCGGAAGACATTTACGAATGAACCGCCGCTACTTTTGATGCGTAGAGCTCGGACACACCTTTCTCAAAGGGCACTGGGCGCACTTCGGGTTTCTTGGAAGGCATACCCTTCTTCCGAATTCCACCATAGAACCGTTTATAGGACCCCACAGATCCTTGGGAAGAAGCTCCATCAGTGCTTTTTCTGTCTCTTCTGGCGTTTTCGTCCTAACCCATCCAAGACGGTTGCTTATCCTGTGAACATGAGTATCAACAGCGATTGCAGGTTTTCCGAAAGATACGAAAAGCACTATGTTTGCCGTCTTTCTCCCGACACCAGGAAGCTTTGTGAGTCCTTCCAAACTATCTGGAACTCTTCCGCCGAGCTTTTTCACTATATATTGGGCGATCTTTACGATCCTTTCCGCCTTCTGACGATACATCCCAGCTGGTTTTATGAGATCGTAAAGCTCTCCGGGATCGGCATTCGCAAGCTTTTCAGGATTGTCGTAGCCAGCTTGAAAGAGCTTTTGAGCAGCCTGGTCCGTGTTCTCATCTCTCGTTCTCTGGCTCAAAACCGTTCTTATGAGAACCTTGAACGGATCTCTTTCATCGAAATCCCTCGGAAAATGTTCTATTATGAGGCGAGCCTGCTCCTGAACGTTTACAGGATCAGACCTTCGTTTGGATCCACAACCCAAAGCTGCACCCCCTCAAGCTCCTTCCTGTACTTATCTATTATCTTATCGATCCTTCTCATATACCTTGTTGATATGTGATACAGAATCACCTTCTTAACACCGGAGGCCTTTATCACTTCCACTACTTCTTCTATGGACGCGTGATTCTTTATTCTTCTATCTCTCGAATCCAAAAAAGTGCATTCGTGGATGAGCAGCTCCGTTCCTCTGACTTCTTCAGGATCAAGAGCAAGCGAATCTCCGGAAATCGTTAAAAGTTTTTGATCGTACTCATAGGTGACGGCATCCTGGCCCAACTCTTTCACGAGCTTTGAGATCTCAGAGGGGCTCCTTCCCTGAAATTCGGGTCTGAGCTTTCTCCTCGTCTCGTAAAGGTGATAACCAAAGCTCTTTTCACCGGGTGTGTGCTTGGTCCTGAAAGGCACGATATACCTCCTGAAAGTTCCCGCCTTCCTGAGAAAGACTCTCTCTCCAACCTCGATCGGGTGAGTGGTGAATGAAAACCTAAGATCTGGATTTGCCCTCTTTATGAATTTCAAGTACTCTTCTATGGCTCTGTTCCCTCTCGGGTAGTAGACTTCCAAAGCTTTTTCCCTGTCTCCCATCGCGTTGTTTCGGGTGTTTATGATGTTCCACAAGCCGGAAATGTGATCCACATGGCCATGCGTAAGGAATATCTTTTTGAAAGCATAAACCTTGCTCATCATCGTCGTGGCAACGCCTTCGCCCGCATCGAACAGTATCCTTTCGGGTGCATAATATATCCAGGTCGAAAACAGCGCTTTAGAATATATCCAAAGGATCATCCCTTATCTCTCCCTTCCTATGGTTCCGGCTGATTTTATCACACAGCGGCACCCATATCCATGCAAAACGCAGTACCTGAAAAAATTCCATTTGCGCACCTATACTTCCTGCGGGAGGGCCTCAAAGGCAGAATCCGTTTAAAAATAACAAGCTGCTCTTTCCGAACAAGCCCCATACCTTTCCCCCACCACACCCCATGTATTTGTGATTTAAAATTTCCCAAACATGCCACCCCACCATCAGTTATAGGATCTTAACATGTTTAACTCTCTCTTTTTTGAAAATTGACTATTTTAAGCCCTCGGATATAATCCATTCTCAAGGAGGTGATAGCTTGAGGAGGAGAGTAGTAATCACGGGAATGGGCGTAGTGGCGCCCATAGGAGTGGGGAAGGAGGAGTTTCTGAAAAGCTTAAAGGAGACAAAAATAGGCATTGACAGGATCACTTCTTTCGACCCTTCCGATCTTCCAGTCCAGATTGCCGCCGAAGTGAGAGATTTCAAACCCGAAGATTTCATCGACAGAAAGCTTGCAAGAAGGCTTGACAGGTACTCCCAGTTTGCATTGGCAGCTACGAAGGAAGCCGTCGAGCAAGCTGGAATAGACCTATCCAAGTTTTCTGAAAAGACAGCTGTTCTGGTTAGCTCTGGGATGGGTGGATACCTGACTTTGAAAGCTGAAGACAAGGTATTCGAAGAGAAAGGCGCGAGCAGAGTGAGCCCATTCATGATCCCAAAGATACTCATAAACATGGCATCCGGTGTGATATCCATGGTCTACGGTTTGAAAGGACCCAACTTCGCACCGGTCAGCGCCTGTGCAACTTCCCTTCATTCGCTCGTCCTCGGAGCTCTTCTCATAAGGCACGGATACGCGGATGTGGCGATAGTGGGAGGATCTGAAGCCACGATAGCACCTCTTCCAATAGCTGGATTCGCTTCAATGAGAGCACTATCGACGAGAAACGACGATCCCAAAGCTGCTTCAAGACCTTTTGACAAGGCAAGAGATGGATTCGTCATGGGAGAAGGTACAGGTGTTTTGATAATTGAAGCAGAAGAAGTGGCGAGAGAAAGAGGAGCGAAGGTAATAGCAGAAGTCAAGGGAGTCGGAATGAACGACGACGCTTACCACTTCAGCGCACCGCACCCAGAAGGAGAAGGAGCGGCCGGTGCCATGAAGCTTGCGCTCGAAGATGCAAACCTTGCGCCCGAAGAGATAGACATGGTTTCATGTCACGCGACTTCAACGCCTGCTGGTGACGAGGCAGAGCTAAAGGCGATAAAGAAAGTTCTTGGAGAGCGGGCAAAGGACATAAAAGTGGTTGCCACAAAAACCCTTATGGGACACCTTCTGGGAGCAGCGGGAAGCGCAGAGCTCATAGCAGCGATCCTTCAGATGGAAAACTCCTTCGTTCACGGCATGCCAAACTTAGATGACCCGGACGATGAAATGGAAGGCGTAGGGCACCCCGGAAAGAGCTCAGAAGATCACGAGATAAGAAACTTAATAAAGAACGCATTCGGCTTCGGAGGACACAACGCATCCGTTGTGATCGGGAGGTATGAGCCGTGAACATCGACGACATAATGAAAATCCTTCCCCACAGGTATCCTTTTTTGCTCGTCGACGGGGTCATAGAAAAGAGTGAAAACAAAATAGTTGCCTTCAAGAACATTTCTATTTCAGATCCCGTCTTTCAGGGACATTTCCCTAATTACCCCATATATCCCGGAGTGCTGATAATCGAGGGGCTCGCCCAGACGGCGGGCCTTCTCCTTCTTGATGAAAGCCAAGACGCTGTTCCGCTATTTCTCGGAATAGACAGTGCAAGATTCAAAAAAGAAGTAAGGCCCGGTGACAAGCTCATATATGACGTCACCGTCCTGCAGAAAAGATCGACGATGGTAAAGGTCCAGGCGGTTGCCAAGGTGGACGGAAATGTCGTGGCGAAAGCAGAGCTTCTTTTGGGGGTGAAAGTGTGAAAACCCGCGTCACCGAGCTTCTTAACATCGAATACCCGATAATAATGGGCGGAATGGCCTGGGCCGGTACAGCCAAGCTCGCCGCCGCCGTCTCGGAAGCAGGTGCCCTCGGAATCATCGGTTCGGGTTCCATGACCCCCGACATTCTTCGAGAAGAGATAAGAAAAGCCAAAAAACTCACATCTAAGCCAATCGGGGTCAATATTCTTCTCCTTTCTCCATATGTGGACGATCTCGTCAAAGTCGCAATGGAAGAAGGGGTCTCTGCGATAACTTTTGGAGCGGGAAACCCTGCCAAATACATTCCCGAGCTTAAGGAAAAGGGGATAAAGGTCATACCAGTTGTGGCGGCAGATTCCCTGGCGAAGTTAGTTGAAAGGAGCGGAGCTGATGCGGTTATAGCCGAAGGAATGGAGAGTGGTGGGCACATAGGTGAAGTCACAACGATCGTTCTGGTGAACAAGGTCGCAAGGACCGTTTCTATACCCGTGATAGCGGCAGGCGGAATAGCGGATGGAAGGGGAATGGCGGCGGCTTTCGCGCTTGGGGCAGAAGGAGTCCAGATGGGAACGAGATTTGTCGCCACCGAAGAAGCGGAAGTTCACGAAGAGTTCAAGAGAAGAATCGTTAAGGCTTCTATAAGGGACACCGTCGTGACGGGAGCAAAGCTTGGCCACCCTGCAAGGGTTTTAAAGACTCCGTTTGCGAAGAAAATAGTGGAGCTCGAGACAAAGAGCTTCGAAGAAGCCGAAAAACTCCTCTTGGGAAGTCTTAGAAGGGCCGTGGTTGAAGGTGATGTACAAGGCGGTTCCTTCATGGCAGGGCAGAGCAGCGGACTCATAAACGACATAAAACCCGTGAAGGAAGTCATAAAAGACATCATGGAAGAGTTCGAAAAAGCCATAAACCAGCTTTGCGAAAAGAGGAGTGAGTGGTGGAGGTGATAATGTGAAGGCCTTTCTCTTTCCCGGTCAGGGTTCTCAATACTCTGGGATGGGCGAAGATTTTGCCAAATACGAGAGCGCCTCATATTACTATGAAAAATCAAAAGAAGTTCTCGGATTCGACCTTGTCGAGATAATGAACGGCGATGAAACTCAGCTAACTTTAACGGAGAATGCTCAGCCCGCTATATACCTCGCAAGTTTCATAGCTTTCGACGAGATGAAAAAAAGGGGAATTGAGCCAAATGTGATGGCAGGACACTCGCTTGGAGAATACACGGCGCTTGCAGCAGCAGGGGTTTATGATTTCGAAACAGGGCTCTACCTTGTGAGAAAAAGGGGAGAGTACATCTCCCAAGCTTTGGAACCCGGAAAGGGAACGATGGCGGCGATAATAGGGCTCGATCCTGCAAAGATAGAGGAAGTAGTCAACTCAATTGAAGGGGTTTACATGGCGAACTACAATGCACCGAGCCAGATAGTGATAAGCGGTCTTAAAGAATCCGTTTACGAGGCAATGGAAAAGTGTAAAGAGTTAGGAGCAAAACGCGTCGTTGAGCTCAAAGTTTCAGGACCGTTCCATACACCTTACCTGAAATACGCGGAAGAGAAGATGGAAGAAGAAGTCAGGCAGATAAAGTTCAAAAAACCCTGCTGCCCGATAGTCATGAACATAACAGCCATGCCAACAGAGGATCCAGATGAGCTGAAGAAAAATCTCATAGCCCAGATAACGGGCCCCGTAAGGTGGATGCAAACGATGGAGAAGATGAAAGAACTCGAGGTAGCAGAAGCTTATGAAGTCGGTCCGAAGGAAGTGCTAAAGGGTCTCGGGAAGAGAAACGGAGTCAAGGTGCGCCACTTCAGTGAGGTGGTGATGGAGAATGCTTGAGGGAAAGGTCGCCGCAGTTACCGGAGCATCGAGCGGGATTGGAAGGGCAATAGCGAAAGTCTTCGCACAAAACGGTGCTAAAG
>JALWSA010000030.1 GCA_026993805.1 Thermotogaceae bacterium
GTCGACTCTTCGACGAATGGTCTGGAAAAGACGATAGTGGAAAGGGATGTTGAAAGCGAAAATACATCGACCGCAGTTGCGGCGATGGTGTGGGTACCGGGAGGCAGGGCAACGAGTTCCTTGTTCTGTACGATATCTTTTCCATCTATTAAGAAGGTTATGGTCGTTGTCGATGAGTCTGTGACATTCGCCCATACGAGAGACCCTTGGCCGTCAAGCCGCGCCGAAAAGAGCTGAAGTTTTGGTGGCTCGGGCTGGAGAGTGACCGTGTCTCCCTTGTGGAAAAATCTTTTTGGAGGTATTTCATAGGGTATTTTTAAGGCGTTCAAAATGGGAGACAATGAGCTTCCAAGGGTGAATCTGTCCACATCTTCCATGAGAATGATCTCAGTGGCACTCAGGATTATTCCTGGAAAGGAGTAGCAAAAAAGCTTCGTTACACTCGACTCCCTTATGAGATCATATCCTTCTTTCGTCACTGTTATCGTTGTTCCCCTTACTCCGATACTTCCCCCACTTTTTAACATGAATATGTTGAATGTGGGAAATGCGAGGAGTAGGTTTATGTTCATATCGGGTGGTTTGTATTCCCCCACGATCTCGTCTTCGGCGGCTGGGCATTTCCCATAAAATACGAGTTTTTTCAAGCCCTCTTTTGTGAAGATGTAGCCACTCCAGTCGTAGGTGTTCAAAAACAAGATGGAGGAAAGAAGAACCGTAGGGATGAGGAGTATAAAAAGGGGGAGCGCCTTCATACCTGCGCTCCCGCCTCCTGTTTCACTGGGTTGAAGCATCGCACAAAATGTCCGGGAGCCATTTCTACGAAATCAGGTAGCTTCTCTTTACACTGCTCGGTTCTCCTCGGGCACCTTGGCAGGAATGGGCACACAGGTGGTATGTTGACCATACGAGGAGGCTGACCCGGTATAGGCTCAAGCTTGTCAACCTTCTTATCGACCCTTGGAATCGACTTAAGGAGCATGTGTGTGTACGGGTGCATTGGTCTGTAGAATATGTCATCTGAGCTTCCCATTTCCATCTGCTTCCCGCCGTACATCACCATGATTCTGTCTGCCATCGACGCTATGACTCCAAGGTCGTGCGTTATGAATATGACGGCCGTCTTGAACTCCTTCTGAAGCTGCCTGAAAAGGTCCAGGATCTGAGCCTGAATCGTGACATCAAGAGCTGTGGTGGGCTCGTCTGCTATGAGGATGGAGGGGTTACAAGAAAGTGCTATCGCTATAACAACCCTTTGCCTCATTCCCCCCGAGAATTCGAAAGGATAAGAATTGAATCTCTTTTCGGGTTCCGGAATTCCCACAAGGTCAAGCATCTCGATTGCTTTTAATTTGGCACGCCTTTTATCGAGGTTTTGGTGGATCATGATCGTTTCCACGAGCTGATCTCCAATCGTGAAAAGCGGGTTCAGAGAAGTCATTGGGTCCTGAAAGACCATACTTATCTCGCTTCCCCTGATTCTGTAAAGCTCCTTTTCAGGAATCTTGAGAATGTCCACAACCTCTCCCTGCTTTGTCCTGAAGAGTATTTCTCCGCTCACAATCTTCCCCGGGGGTTTGATGAGCCTCATGATCGATTTCACCGTCACGCTCTTTCCAGATCCCGTTTCACCCACAATCCCCAAAACCTCGTTTGGATATAGATCAAAACTCACGCCGTCAACTGCTTTGACGACACCTTCTTCCATGAAAAAATAAGTGCTGAGGTTTCTCACCTGGAGTATAGGCTGTTCCACTCTGATCACCTCTTCCGTCGGTTTTTCATGAACACCATCGTTCCTTCAGGTACTCCAAGAAAATCAGCCACAACAGGGCATTTAACCGTTAAAAGGAAGTACACCCTTTCATTTTCCTCTTCTATAATTCCTTCAAAATTTCCTTGACCTTTGGATATCACAATATCGGATTCGAAGAAAAGTCTTCTAAAGCTGTCTGTTCCCCTTTCCACAATCGTTCCGGGTATCTTCATACCCGAATCTATAACCTGTGCGACCCCGTCCATTATTTCTTTCGCTTCTTCGACCGTCGCATCGTTTATTATGGGCTTGCTCTTTGCAGCAACGACCACATTCAAGCCTTTATTGTACTCTTTCATTATCTCTATGAAAAACCTGTCGAAGACGATTTCGCCGGCGTTGTCAACGAGATAAAGTACGTTCGTTGCTTTTAAAAGTTCCTCCTTGAATTGTTCAAAGTCATCTATTCCAAATGGCTTTTCAAGAATTTCAAGAATTTTGTTGTATATGGTCTCTTCATTCCAATTTGGAGTTCCGAGATCTATAAGGTTTCCAGCTATTGCTAACTTTGCGGCATCGAACAAGGGATCCGTCGCTTCCCTTATCATTCTTTCCATTCTCTCGACCATCTTCAATGCCACATCGTTGGAGCGCTTTTTCTCCTTCTCGTACACGTCCCTCTTTCCCACTATCTTCTCTATTTCAGGGTACACGATTTCTGCTATTTCGATGGGTTTAAGTCCCCACTTGAGATTCTTGAGGACTTCCATTATGTCCTGGAGACGAGTCCATTTTTCCTCTTCAGATCTCATATATCTGTTGAAAACCCTAAGTGCTTGCATTGCGTGACATATCAAGCATCTGGAGTCTGCTCTCACTCTTTCCATCCCTCCCGTATCGATTATAGCATCTTCAATGCCTGAAAACCCTGGAAGGCGCCTTGTAAAAACTGATTCCAAGCTTTTCGGCTGCTTCGAGCACTTCCTCATCTCTCTTCGAGCCCAAAGGCGCAACCACCGCCTTCACGCCCGCCCTTGCAAGAATCTCAAGCCCGTCCGGGAATGGGAAGAACGCATCGGAAGCCGCCACAGCCCCTTCTGCTTCCTTGCCTGAAAGCCTTACCGCAATCTCTGCGGCTCTTTTTCTCGAAGGCTGCCCGCCACCTATTCCGACGGTTTTCAGCCCCTTTGCAATTAGCACCGCGTTGGATTTTACCCCTTCCACCACGATGTACGAAAACTTCAGGTCATTCAGCATTCTTTCTGGAGCTTCCTTTCCGGCGACAAGCTCAAAATCAAGACCTGGAAGCTTTCTCTCGGAAACCAAAACGGCCCCGAAAGCTCCTCTTACAACGAGCGGCTTGTAGTCACCCACGGCAAGAAGCCTTACTTTCTTTTTCGAAAAATGCTCTATGGCGTCCTGCGTAAAGGAAGGTGCAACGATAACTTCAAGGTATTTCTTGAAAGAGCGAGCAATCTGGCCCGTCATCTCGAAGTTGACCGCAAGAATCCCGCCGTAACTCGACTCATCATCCGCCTTTATGGCATCGACAATGGCCTGAACAGGATCGTTTGAGACAGCGGCACCGCAGATCGACTGATGCTTCACCACAACCGCACCGTAACCTTCAATGGCCTTTAAATTGCTGGCAACGACCCACGCACCTTCTGCGTCAAGAATGTTGTTGAAAGATATCTGCTTTCCTTCGTGAAGGATCTTGAACGCAGGCTCTCCGTAAACCTTCGCGCTCTCGTGGGGATTTTCCCCATATCTGAGCTCGATCTTGGATTCCTTCAAGATCATATCCATTCGAACTTCCTCCCCTCAATTCTCCATTTCTCATGGAGAAGCCTATCAATCACTTTTGGATAATTTTCATGCTCTATCTCGTGTATCTTTGACTCAAGGGTCTCAAGATCCCAGCTTTGATCTATCTCAATCGCTCTTTGAAAGACTATCGGTCCGGTGTCTACCCCTTCATCGACTATGTGAATGGTTATCCCCGTAACCTTAACACCGTACTCGTATGTCTGCTTTATAGCATCCTTGCCTGGAAAGGAAGGAAGGAGCGAAGGATGAATGTTCACGATCTTGTTTGCCCATTCCTTCACTATGTCAGGCGGGAGAATTCTCATGAAACCCGCAAGAACGACGAAATCCGGCTTTATCTCCCCTAAGAGCTTTTTCAGGTTTTCGCGCCACGGTTTTTCAAGCTTTTTGAAAGGAATTCCAAGCCTTTTTGCCCTTTCAACCGCGTAGCAGTCCTTGTCCACTATGAGCATCTTCACATAAGCCCGTAAGATCCCCTGCCTTGAAGCTTCCACAATCCTTTGAAAATTGCTTCCATTTCCAGAAGCCAGAACTACAATACCGGGTAGTTTCCGTCCAGACACGCCATGCACAGCCCCCTTCTTCCAACGACCTTCTTGAGCCCTTCCATGGAAAGGTAATACAGCCCGTCCGCTCCTATGAGCTTTCTTATCTCTTCAACGCTCATCTTCGAAGCGACAAGCCCGCCGCTCCTTGCCGTGTCTATCCCGTAATAGCAAGGAAACTTAACCGGCGGTGAGTGTATCGCAACATGGACCTGCCTTGCTCCTGCTTCTTTCAAAGAAGAAACAATCCTTTTCATCGTAGTTCCGCGAACGAGCGAATCGTCCACTATGACGATCCTCTTTCCCTTCACCATTTCGGGGACCGGTATGTGCTTTCTCCTTACGATCGAAGATCTCTGAGCCGGCATTATGAAGCTTCTTCCAAGGTATCTGTTTCTCATCAGAGCGGGCTGGAGCGGAATTCCGGATTCCCTTGAGTAACCTATCGCCCCGGACAGGCCAGAATCCAGAACCGGAACGACAAGATCGGCATCTATCGGGTGTTCTCTGTATACCTGAGCCCCCATCTCCATCCTGAGTTCGTGCACCAGTTTCCCTTCAAGTGTGCTTGCAGGACTTGCGAAATATATCATCTCGAAGACGCAAAAGCGCTTTTCCGCTTTCGCAAATCTTTCTTCGTAAACCTTCCCGTCCTTGAAGATCACCGCAACCCCCGGATCTATTTCCTTTATATCCGTCGCGCCGATACCTTTAAGCGCGACATCTTCGGAAGCGATGACATACCCGTCCTGAAACTTTCCCATGAAGAGAGGCCTGAATCCGTAAGGGTCTCTTGCGGCGAGCATGAAATCGTCGTGCATCACAATGAGTGAATACGCCGCCCTTACATTTTTAAGAGCCCAGAGAGTCGCAGAGACGGGATCGCTCTGCGGAGCTTTGGAAATGTAGTGAAAGAAAAGCTCGGTGTCCACGCCACTGAAGAATATCCCGCCGCCATCGAGCACTTCTTCGAACCTTCTGTCCGCATCCGGAATGTTCCCGTTGTGAGAAATCGCGATTCTTCCCTTTCTCGTTAAAGCTATTAGCGGCTGAGCAACGGGGCTTGCTCCAAAAGTCGAATACCGTACATGACCTATCCCGTAGCTTGCCTGCGACACGGCTTCCTGGTCGAAAACCTGCTGCACGAGCCCCCTTCCCTTGAAGACCTTGAAACCTTCTATCACCATCCCGGCCGTTTCCTGCCCCCTGTGCTGGAGAGCCAGCAAAAGATCGTAGATGAGCTCGTACGCCCTTTCGACATCCCAGACCCCTGCTATCCCGCACATAGGACTTTCACCTCAGCACGCCTATCTCCTGCATGGGAATGCCAAGGTTGTCCTTCCCGAAGACCAAAACCATCTGATGCACCGGCTCGCCCTCGATCTCTTTCACCTTTAGTTTCATCCCGTATCTCGCGAAGGACTTCTCATAAGTCACAAGGGCTTTGAAATTGGAAGGTGTAAGAACGAATGCCCCGCTCTCCCTTGCCTTCATTATCGCCTTGTGAAGAAGTTCTTCTCTCTTAAGGTCAAAACCGTGCCAGCCCGCAAGGTATACCTTCCCCTTCTTCGGCTTTACAACCTTCTCGACTCTTCCAACCATTCCTATCACCATCGTTGGCGGTATTGGCTTTGCAGCGTATGTGTTGTAAAGCGAAGCGTTACCCGACACAACCGGAAGTTCGAAGTGCTCGGCGCTGTCTTTAAGCGCGTACATTATCGCTGCAAGACCCGCAGGTGCCACATCAGGGTCCCCGTAGTTTATGCAGTCCGTTATTCCGAGCGGCTGCCCGCCAGCAGCCAGTATCTTCCTTACGCTCTCAACAACCGTGATGTACGTTCCCCAGTAAGGGTCCTGCAGGGTAAGGTCTGCTCTGCTGTGAATGGACAGAGCATAGAACTTGCCCGTTTTAACTCTCATGACCGCAGAGCCAAAGCCCGGCGGAATCACCGTATCCGTTCCCACCATGTGGTCGTACTGCTCGTAAACCTGTGTGGCGTCCGTATAGGAGAAATCTAACTCATTGAAATCTGGCATCTCGCCCGGAACATAGTTGAGCGGTTCTTCGTAAGGCGGGGTGGTCAGAATGTCTATGGGAACTTCCATTACAAGCTCATCCTTGTAAAACGCCCTGAAAACCTTCTCATCTATGAGCTCTGCAACGACATCTCCGTAGAGCATGTATTTCTTCGCTATCTCAAGAATTTTTTTGGCATTTTCCTTGCTCGTGACCACAGCCATTCTCTCCTGGCTCTCACTGAGCAGAATCTCCCATGGCTGCATATCCGGCTCTCTCAGATGGACCCTTTCAAGGTGTACCTGCACGCCGAGCCCGCTCTTTGATGCGAGCTCTGAAGTCGCAGACAGAATACCTCCGGCTCCAAGATCCTGCGCGCCTTCTACGAGCCCTTCTCTAACCATCTCAAGGAAGGCTTCTATGAGAAGCTTTTCGGCGAAAGGGTCTCCGACCTGTATAGCGAGCTTCGTTGCCTTCTCGCCGGTAAGGTCCTCGGAAGCAAAAGAAGCCCCGTGAATTCCGTCCCTTCCCGTAGCGCCGCCAAAAACAACAATTACCTGCCCCGCTCTTGAAGCCTTCGATGGAACTATCATCTCGTTTTTAGCTGTGCCGACTGCCATCACATTCACGAGCGGGTTGTACCTGTACCTTTCCGAGATTCGAAGCTCTCCCCCTACCGTCGGAACTCCTATGGAATTTCCGTAGTCCGCTATCCCTTCGATTATCCCGTCTATAACCCTGTGAAAATGAAGCGAATCGAGAATGGCCGTCGGGCGGGCTCCCATGGCCAAAACATCCCTTATTATCCCGCCGACGCCCGTTGCCGCTCCGTTGTAAGGCTCTATCGCACTCGGATGGTTGTGACTCTCTATCTTGAAAACGATGCTCGTATCTTCATCTAACGCAACGACCCCCGCATTCCCGCCAAGCCCAACCTTCGGAAGCTTCTCGATGTACTTCTTGGTATGGGAATATCCGCAATGCTCGCTCCACATAACGGCGAAGGCCTCTTTCTCAACGGGAGTAGGCTCCCTTCCAAGCCTCTTTAAAAGCTCCTTGTAATATCTCATTTTTCTGCCCCCCGGCTCTCCAGATACTCGGCTATCGACAAAAAGACCTTCCTTCCGTCTTCTCCGCCAAGGATTTCTTCACTCGCCCTTTCGGGATGCGGCATGAGCCCCAGAATATTTCCGCTCTCGCTTGCCACTCCGGCTATCTTCTCGTCAGAACCGTTCACATTCTCCCTGTACCTGAAGACCACCCTTGGTTCCCCAACCTTCACATACCTTCCAAAACCGTGCGCTATTGGAAGCCTTATCTTTTCCCCCTTCTTGAAGGCAAGCGTGAAAGGAGTTGTGTTGTCTTCCACAACGAGATCCACCCACCTGCAGATGAACTTTCCCTTCTCGTTCTGAAGGAGTGCTCCCGGAAGGAGACCCATCTCCATCAGAACCTGAAAGCCGTTGCATATCCCAAGCAGCAAGCCACCATTTTCAGCAAACTCCTTCACCTTTCTTGAAATATTCTCTCTTGCCGCCACTGCCCCGGGTCTGAGGTAATCGCCGTATGAGAAACCGCCAGGAAGGACCACAAGATCGTAACCTTCAAAGGAAAGGTCCTGATCGAAAAAATAGGCATAGTCGACATCAAAACCCGTAAGCTTTAAAGCGTGGTAAGTATCCCTGTCGCAGTTAGATCCGGGATAGACCACAACCGCGGCTTTCATAAACTTCTCACCTCGTAAGTCTCCACCACGGGATTTACCAGAAGATCTTCGCACATCTTCTTTACGAGCTCCTTCGCTTCATCGGAGCTTGCGGCCTCAACTTCCACATATATCGACTTCCCTATCCTGAGCTCCTTCACTGGAACCCCGTGCTCTTCCTTCAGAACTCTCTTTATAGTCTCTCCCCTTGGATCCCTCAGATTGCTCTTGTACTGAACATCTATCATGAACTTATAGACCGACACGCCTTCAGCACCTCCCGGTACTTCTCCATCGGATCTCCCAAGTCTTTTCTGTAAACATCCTTGTCGAAGATCTCGCCGCTCTTTCTAAGCCTTAGAGTATCGGGCGAAATCTCATCTCCAAGGACTATCTCGCCGTTTTCGTCCACACCGAATTCAAACTTCATATCCCAAAGGTCATATCCTGCCATCTCGAAGTACTCCTTGAGTTTCATCGCTATGTCAGCTGCAAGCTCTGCCATCCTCTCGACCTGCTCTCTCGTCGCAATATCCATCAAAACAATGTGATCCGTGCAGACCATGGGATCGTGCCGCTCGTCGTCCTTTATGAAGAACTCAACGAGCGGAAAAGAAAGCTCTTCCCCTTCCTTTCCACCGTACCTTCTTATGAAAGATCCCGCCTTTTTGTACCTTACGACGACTTCAAGCGGAAACATCTTCAGTTTCTTTGCCTTCAAAGTTCTCGGCGGTATGAACTCGATAAAATGAGTCGGAACACCTTTTTTGTTCAGCCACCCCATGACGCGGGCGGTTATCTCGGCACACATGGCCCCTTTCTGCTCCATCACATCGTGCTTTTCTCCATCCCCGGCTGTTATGTCATCCTTGAAGTGGATCAGAACGAGCCCTTCTCCGGCATCTTCGACTATCTTTGTCTTGCCTTCATAGCTCATCAAGGTTCACCTCCGAAGAAAGAACACGTTTTTTCTGAGCCTCTCTGAAAGCTCTTAGCTTTTCTAAAAGCCCCCCATCTTTCATGGATAGGATCTGAATTGCGAGGAGCGCCGCGTTCTTCGCCCTGTTTATACCCACGCTGGCTACCGGAATACCTTCTGGCATCTGTGCAATGGAGAGTATCGAATCGAGCCCAGAAAGATCCTTTGACATCACCGGAAGCCCTATGACCGGAACGAGAGTGTGAGCTGCAACTACTCCTGGAAGATGGGCAGCTCCCCCTGCCGCGGCTATGAAGACTTTCACTCCCTTTCTCTCGGCTTCTTTCACATACTGGACGAGCTCTTCTGGCGTTCTGTGAGCAGAAAGGATCTTCACCTCGAAAGGCACCTCGAAATCCTTCAAGACCTCTATGGCAGGCTTCACAACGGGAAGGTCTGACTTGCTTCCCATTATGATGGCGACCTCCATCGCTCTCACCCCGTGGGTATCATATCGTACGCCCAATTTTTTGTCGATCACATATATGGGGTGTCATTGTGGGCAGCGATTACCGCACTTTGACGCATGTATGGTTTTTTGATGTTATACTACTCTACCGAGAGTTACTCACGGGGGTGTTATCGTGCTCTTCGATCCGCGACCCAAGGTAAAGAGAGAAGATCTGTTCGACAGAGAAAGGGAGCTCGAGCAATTCTCAAAGCTTCAGCCACTCACACTCCTTCTGGCTCCACGAAGGTACGGGAAAACATCCATACTCAAAGTCTTCCTCGAAACTTCATCCATTCCCTACATATACCTTGACTGTCGCGGAGTGACCTCTGAAGGCTCATCGAAAAAAGCTTTTTATTCGATATTTCAATCTCAGGTGAACCACCTTTTGAGGAAGGAGAAGGGTATATTGAGATTTCTGAAAAAGATAAAGAGCCTCAATATCATGGGTGTTGGGATAGATCTGGCAGAAAGCGGCGACACTTCCACGATGATCGAAATCCTGGAAAAGTTGCAAGAGTGGGCAGAGTGTGAAGGGAAGGACATCGTGATGGCATTCGACGAAGCCCAGAACCTTCGTTTTTTCAGGAGAAGGGGAGGGATAGATTTTGCTGAGCTCTTCGCCTTCATATACGACAACTTCAGCAAACTGAAGATAATCCTCACCGGTTCTGAAACCGGGATTCTTCTTGACTTTCTCGATATTGAAAATCCCAACTCTCCTTTGTTCGGAAGAGTGGTGAAGCAGGTCAGGGTCTCCAGGTTCACGAGAGAGCAATCTATAGCATTTCTAAAAGAAGGCTTCAGGCAAGCTGGAATGAGAGTGAGAAAAGACATAATCGAAAGAGCTGTCGATACGCTTGACGGGATAGTCGGATGGCTCGTTATGTTTGGAAACGCGGCGCTCGAAGAAGGAAGGGCAAGCCTTGAAACGATAGAGCATGTTAAAGAGAACGCAATAAGAGTCGTTGAAAGTGAGCTCGAAAAACTATTCTCGTGGAGCGAAAGATACAGATACATCCTGAAAAGCGTGGCCCTTGGAAACAGCACATGGAAATCTTTGAAAGAAGCACTTCAGATAATGGAGAAAAAGAAAGTCCCTGACGGCTCGCTCGCCAGGGACCTTAAAAGACTCGTCGACATGGGCTACCTTAGCGTCATATACGGTGAGAAAAAACTCTACGCCATAGACGATCCAATCCTGAAAGAAGCCGTGATGAAGTGAAAACAGTCAATCCTTGAGAGCTTCTTCTATCTTTTCCATAACTTCATCATCGAGCATATCCTTCACTTCAACGGCTTTCAGGTTCTCTTCCAATTGCTCAAGACGCGAAACTCCCAAAATCACCGAAGACACATTCTCGTTCTTCAAAACCCAAGCTATCGCGAGCTGACTCATCGAGACTCCGAGCTCATCCGCTATCTTCTGGAGCTTTTGAAGCTTCTTGAAAGTCTTTTCGCTCAAGATTCCGGACTCTTCAAGATGCTTTCTGAGATCCGGCAGAAGGTCGAGTCTTGAGCCCTTTGGAATTCCTTCATTATACTTTCCAGTTAAAATACCCGAGGCCAGCGGACTGAAGGTCGTAAGGCCTATTCCCGGATCTTCGTAAAGCTTCTTGTATTCCTTCTCCACCCTTTCCCTGACGAGCAAATTGTACTGGGGCTGCTCGACTATCGGCGGCATTATCCCTATCTGTCTTGCGAGTTTTGCAGCCTCTTCGATGAGATCCGCGCTCCACTCCGAAGTTCCCCAATACAGCGCCATTCCCTGTCTGAGAACATACTCTATCCCCGATATGACTTCCTCAAGAGGCGTCTCTGGATCCGGCCTGTGACAGTAAACGATATCCACATACTTAAGGTCAAGCCTTTTAAGCGAAGCCGAGAGCCCTTCCACTACGTGCTTTTTCGAAAGACCTATTTGATTCCTTTCTCTGCTCCCGATTCCCCACCAGAATATCTTCGTCGAAACGACGTAATCCATTCTGTTGAAATCCTTCAAAACCTGTCCCATAAGGTATTCGGCAACGCCGTAGTTATAGGCTTCAGCCGTATCGAAAAATGTTATCCCGGCGTCGAATGCCCTGTGCATCACCTTTCTAACATCGGCCAAATCCATCTGCCTTCCGAACGTCACCCAACTTCCAAGCGAAAGCGCACTTATTCTAAGCCCCCACCTGCCAACCTTCCTGTACTCCATTCTCGATCACTCTCCTCTTCCAAGGTTTTCAGAATCTTTATTAGCTTATCACGAGAGATGGTTTGTGAGTGTTACAAAGGAGAAGTGTAAAGACATGTATTTTTTTTCAGAAGTTTTAAGAAAGCGGTAATGAAAGAGTTAAGAAGGGTGTGTAAAAATTGAAATGAAAAAAGCTCTTTCTTTTGCTTTTCTCTAAGAAAAAAATCAAAGCACAGCGTGCGGTGAAGAATACGATATGATGATAAAAGTTCTATACTCGTCGGTTTGTTATTTTATATCACATTATTATGATTTTTCTAATTTTTTGTTATAGAATTTAAAAGTATTTCAAAAGGAGGTGAGGAAGTGCCGTTTTCTCAGGAAGCTCTTAAGGAAGTAACTAATGGGGCACTTCTCCATGACGTTGGGAAAATCCTATGGAGGATATCTGGCAGCACATCGACTAATCATCAAAAACTTGGGGGAGAATTTCTTAGATGGAAAAAGCCAAATATTAACTTGTCGAAATATGCAAAGTATGCTGAAAATCATCATGAGAAAGAAGCAAAGGAATTAGCAGATCCATTTGTCTGGATTGTTCATATAGCAGATAAATTGTCTGCCCAAGAGCGCGAAGATATAGAAAATTATAGATGGAAGCGAGAAGCACTACTTTTTAATATCTTATCTAAAGTGCAACTCGGAGAAGGAAAGCCCCCTAAGAGTTTTTTTGAAGTTAGAGAAAAGTCCGCAGAGATTATTTATCCCGTTAAGAAACTCGGAAAGGGAACATTTTCTAAATATGAGAATATTGCAAAAAGTTTAGGAAAAGCTCTTGAAAGAGCCGCGCGCGAGGGTGATATACACCCCAATGTTCTGCTAAGGATTCTTGAAAGATTTACATTTTTCATCCCTTCAGAAACCCGAGCAACCGAAGATTTGGAAACCTCATCTGACATCTCTCTTTTCAGTCATTTAAAGACAACAGCCATGATAGCTGGAGCAATATATGGCTATCTTTCTGAAAATGGGTGGAATGAGAGATTGGATATTTTAAAAATGGAGAAGACAGTTAAGAAGGAAAAAGCATTCTTGCTTGTGGGCGGCGATATTTCTGGAATACAAAAGTTCATATATAACATCTCATCAAAAGGTGCATTGAAGTCACTCAGGGCTAGATCAATTTTTATAGAGCTTTTTATAAATGAAATTGTCAGACAGATATTGGAGAAAACAGGATTTTTTAATGCAAGTATACACTTCGTAGGTGGAGGAAGGTTCTACTTAATTCTTCCGAACATTGAGAGAGTCAAGAAAGCTATCAAGGGTATTTCAAAAGAGGCAAACGAATGGCTCACCAGGAAGTCCTTAAAAATCAGGGCAATAATTGAGTCTGTGACATTTGAAGGAGAGAAGTTTGAGGATCTTGATGCAGTATTTCAAGAGCTTAGGAGCAGAATGGAAGAGAGAAAACTGTCCCCGTATTCCCAGGAGGAGCTTAGGAGTTTATTCGAAATAAAGCTTGATTCAAATGTAAGCGAGTGTTCGATATGCGGGACAAGGATTACGGGAAAAGCCTATGACATTGGAGATGGAAGACCTGTTTGTGAATTCTGTCATTCCATGTGGAATTTCGGAGGGGCTGTGGTAAAAAATGGGAATTACCTTTTGGAAGCTCAAGGAAAAGAGTGGGATCTGGAAATCCTGGGAAGGAAATACAAGATCTATGAGGAGGTGCCAGATAAATCCAGCACCAATATCCTTTTCAGGGGGTACAAGCTTATAAGTGATGATAAAGACATTTTTGAAGATCCTGAGATCATTATATTACCTGCTGGTGCAATGGCCGAAGAGACAGAATTCAGCGAGCTCGCAGAACGGGCCGAGGGAAAGAAGCTAATTGGTATATTCAGAGCTGATGTGGACAACCTGAGCAGGATTTTCAGGGAAGGATTGGAAAATAGAAGCCTTTCAAGAATATCCACTCTTTCGACTATGATAAGCCTCTTTTTCAAAGAATACGTAAGAAAAATAGCGAAGGATCATAAAAATGTAATTGTGGTTTACGCAGGTGGAGACGACCTTTTTGCGGTTGGATCTTGGAACGATCTCTTTGAATTTGCTCTGGCAGTAAGGGAAGCGTTTGGAAGGTTTTCAGGGGAAAATCCTTGTATGACCCTATCAGGTGGTTTCGTGATTATGGATGAGAAAGAGGAGATATATAGAATGGCGCAGATAGCCGGAGAGGCGGAAGACATCGCAAAAAATTTTGAAAAAGACGGAAAACGAAAAGACGCAATGCATATCTGGGAAGGCAGCGAGGAGTCAAAGGTGTGGAACACAGCGCGGTGGAACGATATCAAAGAGATTTGGAGCGCGATGAAGGCAGCCCTTGTTGAAGATGGGAAGCTAAAAATAACTAAGTCTGCTCTAAGAAAGCTTATGAGCATACAACACATAGCCCAGAAAAAACCACCTCTTCATAAGCCTTATATCCATTACTACAAGATGAGATTGAAGATGGAGAATGTGATCAACAGGATAGAAAGTTTCTTCGGTGAGAGGGGCACAATGATAGTTCTCAAAATGATAGATCTCATGACGAGAAAGGAGGGAGCGGTGTGAGCTATCCAGGGTATCGAAACCAAAGGGGTAATGTGCAGAATTCCCGGGAGTTCGAGGAGAACTTTCAAATTCTGTCAAAGGACTTAGAGGATCTCAAGGACTACAATGCGAAGGATCTTGTTGAGGATGCAAAGAATATAGCTCATAAGTGGCAAATCTCTACATCCCAGCTCAGAAAGATCCATGGCTACATCGTCAAGATATGGGAAAAATACAGGATGAACAAGGTAAAAGAGAAACTCAATTTCGAGGAAATACGGGAACGGCTCGAGCTTTTGAAACCAAGGCTTTATTACAATGCAAACCGAATTGGTGGTAGCAAATCTGAATCATACAAGAAACTGGCAAACATATTAAGTAAAGCTATAGACAAAGTGAAAAGCCCAGAAGGTTTTGAAAAGTTCAAGGAGTTTTATGATGCCATCATAGCGTACAGCAAGCAGAAATAAGGGGGGATTGGAATGAGTGGAGTGAAAAAGAGGCCATTACTTGGAAAGTACATAATCAGAGGCAAGATAAAGCTCAAAACAGGTTTGAGAATAGGTGGAAGCACCCTTGGCATATCCATAGGCGGAATTGATCTTCCTGTTATAAGGGATCCCATAACGAACACCCCTTACATTCCCGGGAGTTCTTTGAAAGGTAAGATGAGATCGCTTATGGAACGGCTTTTGAATAAAAATCTCAACAAAAACATTGGCACACGTAATAATCCTATATATATTCACAACTGTTCCGATCCTCAATGTGAAGTTTGCAGGGTATACGGTTCTACCAAAACAAATGATGAGGATGTAAACATTCCTGCTCGGATAATAGTGAGAGATGCGTTTTTAACGGAAAAATCAATAAGGATACTCGACTCCCTTGAGACAGATTTGCCTTACACCGAGTGGAAAACTGAAAACTCACTTGATAGGGTAACCTCCGCTGCAAATCCCAGGAGTATAGAAAGAATTCCGGCAGGAGCTGAGTTTGAATTCGAGATAATCTACAATGTCGAAGAAGAGAAGCACAAAAAAGAAGATATCGAAAACATTTTCCGCGCTTTGAGACTTGTTGAAGACGACTACCTTGGTGGAAGCGGTTCGAGAGGATACGGAAAAGTTGTATTTAGAGTAGAAGAAGTTTTGTTCAGATCGGCGGGTTACTACAAGGGCGAAGAGGGAGAAAAAGTTCTTTTTAAGGAGTCTATAGAAGATAATGAGGATATAAAGGAAAGCAATATTGAAAAAGTCATGGAAAAAATCTTGAGCACATCTGACACATGAAAGAGGGTTGATAACCGTGAGAAGCCTTCTCGTGCGCCTAAAAGGACGCGGTGTATTTAGAGCCGGCGGTATAAAAGGTGACAGGGATGTCGAAAAGACCGTCAGATCTGATACTATCTTCTCTGCTATTGTTCAGAAGGCTTTCCTGCTTTATAACGAAGAAATAGCACTGTCTCTTGCGGAATCTCTAAGGGTTTCATCAATGGTATATGAGAAGGAGGGGAAGCTCTATGTCTTTGCTCCAAAGTATTTGAAGCTTAACCCAAATCGATCGAAGTCGAAAGATGAATCGGATGTGAAGAAGGTGAAAAAGACAGAGTTTATACCTCTTGAGAAACTGAAAGATTGGCTGTTGGGAGAATTCGGGGTGGAGTCGAATGGGGGCGTTAAAACTATTATGAGACCAAGAGTTGGAATAGACAGGGTACATTCAGCGACGAATCTTTACTTTGTAAGGGGCCTTTACTTCGAAGGTACACCGTGCTTTATAGCCCTGGTTGATGATGGGTTTGAAGGTGTCTTTAAAGCAAGTGTAAAACTGCTTGGAGATGAAGGACTCGGGGGAGACAGAACCTACGGTATGGGGCTTTTCAAACCGGAATTTTCTGAATTTTCA
Source organism: Thermotogaceae bacterium (assembly GCA_026993805.1). Lineage (GTDB taxonomy): Bacteria > Thermotogota > Thermotogae > Thermotogales > Thermotogaceae > JALWSA01. The sequence goes on from JALWSA010000030.1 coordinate 15,975, forward strand.
AACCTTCCAAAATGGCTGGTGCTCGATGGAAGTGCGGATATGTGGATAACAATGTCACTATATAGACCGGCCAAAGATGAGATCGAGAAAATAACTCCCGAAAATTCTTGGTACAAGTTGGTCGAAAAAGGTGGATGGATACATGGCAGTGGTATTAGAAAACCAAGGGTGGTTTATTTTGAAGAAGGGAGTACTTTCAGATTCAGGCCAGTCGGGGAAAACCTACTGCTGAGAATATCCAATGTTTCGTTCATCGTGCCGGGAAAACCCGTCTCATTAGGGGTGATGCTCAATGACTGAGGGTCTTTTTAGAAGGTACAGGTTTGTGCTAACCGCCAATTCTCCTATTCACATCGGAAGCGAAGAAGTGGGTATAGATATGAACTGGTACGAAAAGGATGGAAAGGAATTAAAGAGGTTTACGGAAGAATGTTATATCTTAAGATATTTCAGCAAAAGCCCAAAAAAGGGCGAAGAGTGTTCCGATTACATCTACACTTTGACGGATGAAACGGGGGGCTTTTGGCAAATCAAGCAGAATGATCGCCGCGGGGGTGCCAATCAGGTGAGAACACTCATCAGACATCCAAACGGCGAGGTATACTTTCCTGCATCTTCTCTGAAAGGTGCTATAAGGATTGCTCTAATCCATCATTATTTTCTGAAGGACAGTTCAAGGGTTAGGGAATTCAACGAGAAAGTTAAAAGTGCTATCGAGGTGAGGGAGGAAAAGAAGAAAAAAGGCAAAAAAGTCTCCAAAAAACTCACGAGCTACGCCAACCTATCGGATTTTATAGAAAATGTCCTTCGTGAGGCTGCGTTAAGAGAGGATAGAAATAAAAAGAGACCGATTCTTTACGATGTAATGAAAACCTTGAGAATTTCTGACTCCTCTCCTGTCAGTGCAGTCAGGGGGATGTATAGAGCAGGGATATTCAATAAAAATGGAAACAGTTCTCCGTTGATATTTATAGAAGCGATAAAGCCTGGAGCGAGGTTCGAATTCGATGTAACAGTTGATGTAAACATGCTCAAAAAGCTGGCAGATGGTGACTTTATAACCGGCAATCCGGACGAATTCATGGATCTAATAGAAAAGTCGCTTGGAGTGCATATAAAGCCTGTCAAAGAGGCCGAAAGGGGTTTTTTAACAAGGTTCAAAAATTCCAGAAAGATGGAATACATTATTGGCAGTTCTAATATAAAAATAGGATGGGGTGCTGGCCTTCTTGCAACGACGCTCTTTGATTTACTCAATGAGGATCTGAAACCTAAAGTCATGAAAATTATAGATTCGAGGTCAAACCGGGATAAATTAGAACCCTTGACGAGAAAAGTCGTGGGACATCTATCTGGATTCCAGGGTTTCGAACCACAAAGTTTCCTTGGATGGGCAAGACTGTCCATAGAAAGCTTATGAGATTTGGCAGATTTGCTGTTTATTTCGAAAATGTAGAGGCGGAACTTTTAAAAAAGAGAAAGCTTGACATTGTTCTCGAAGTACTGGAGAGTTTTTCAGGTGGAATGAAGGAGATCATTGGAGAACAGCCGGATGGCGTCATACGCGTTATTGGTCCTGTAAAGGGAAGGCGTGCATATGGGCTTGTTTTAGCATCTCCTTTTCCACCAGTATTCGAAATGGCACTAAGAGCGTTCATGGCATCCAAAGGCAAGAGTTTTTTTGGAGTAATACCTAAGTGGATAGTGGGTTTAGAAATAGCTGATCCGAGGAATATGACGGAGCCTGGCCGCTACAGAGTAACCTTTCTCCAGCCTGTGGTGAATTTCATGGGATTCAGCGAGGAGATTAAAACAGCTGCGGAGAAAGCCCGGGATTTCCTTGGATTGAAGGTCGGAAAACTTTCCTATAGGATTCCAGATGCGTTGTTTTTAAAAAGAAACGGGATAACAGGTAGGTTCACTGTGGAAGCGTACAATGGATATACTTCTTTCATAATAAACTACTTTAGGTACACAGGTGTTGGAGAAATGCTCACCCTCGGACACGGAGATGTCAGGGTAGAGAAAATCTGAAGAGGGGTGAGAAGATTCCATCAAGGGTAAAAATAACGCTGAAGCCAATAAAAGAGTCTCTTTTGCCTTTTAATTATCAATATAGTCTTATGGGTGTTGTTTATGGGCTAATAAAGGAGTATTCCCCGAAGCTTGCGGGAGAGCTTCACTCATCGTCCTTGCCTAAACCATTTACTTTTTCTTGGCTTCACGGTAAGCCTAAACGAGTTCTTAAAGAGGGTATTCTGGTGGACGAAAATACTCCTATGCGAATGATTTTATCGTCATGGTTAGATGAAGTGGTCGAGGCAATCTCTGTTTCTCCTCTCAACAAAGATGAAATACTGATTAATGGGGTGGCATTTGAGGCTGTAAAAATGAAGATTTATTCTCCTGAAATTAGCGTTCCAGCGAGATTCATAGCGCTTTCACCGATAGTTGTAAGTAGAGGTGTTAAAAAGAACGATAAAATATACCACGAGTTTCTCTCTCCTGAAAATCCCGAATTTTTTGAAAGATTGGCGGAAAACCTATCGAAAAAATATTCACAGATCCTTAAGCACTCTCCTGGTTATGTGAAAATAGAACCTGATCATGAATATTTGACAAGGGCAAAAACGAGCAAGCTTGTTGATATAAAAGGAACCAAAATACGTGGGCACATGCTTCCTCTAATCGTTGAAGGAGACGAAAAACTAATAAAGTTCGGATATTATGTAGGTTTTGGAGAGAGGACAGCACAGGGTTTTGGTTGTGTTGAGATGAGGTAATCTCTTCAACACGAATACGATAAGCTTTTAATCCTTTCAAGCATTTCAAGTCACCATAACCGGCGTTATCAAACTTTCTCAGTGCCTTGAGAATCCGCTCTTGAAGATTTCAAGTTCTTTTAGCTCTTCCCAGGCTTCATCACTCCAATAGATCATAAACCGAGCTCCTTTTCAATTTCCTTCCCTTATACTCCTATCAGAAACCTCGAAAATCGTACGAAAAATCCCTGCCCCTCTAAGATTCGATTAAAACTATAAACAGTCACAAGTTGCCGCATCGCTCTACAAGGTTTCCATCCCTCTAAGGTTTGATTAAAACCAGAAAGTGAAGCGCTACAATGTCACGCAGATATTCACGTTTTCATCCCTCAAAGGTTCGATTAAAACAAGATGACGAAAAAGCAGATAATGAAGATAGTTTCGTTTCCATCCCTCAGAGGTTCGATTAAAACCGGATCTGTGTCACGGTTCTTTCTGAAGCTCCTCATAAAATACCTTGAGAACGGTCTTGTTTAACGCTTTTTTGCCAACCACTTTCCGATTCAATGTCCTTGCCGCTCCTTGTTTCGGGTTCCAACACGGGGCGGCTTTTTTCTTTCTTAGCTCCCACCACACTTGGGTGGGTAATTTGCTTCATTCGTATTTTCTCGCCTTAGCTTCGTATTTCTCTGCTCTCAAATACAATTTTTGTGCTTTGTCTACTAACCCCTTTTCCTCGAGTTTTTTTGCCTTTAAACGCAATTTATTGGCTGTGTATTTCAAATGCCCTCTTTTAAGGTTTCGCGACAAACTTATCAAAATGAAACCCACGACAACAGACAACACCCCAAACAGAGGCATGATAAACATTTCCAAGAGCCCAAAGATGATAAATAACCAACCAAGAAATGCCACGGTTATCCCCCCTCACTTAAACCTTTTTTCGGCCTGTAATGAAATACTCCCATCACTACTCCATGAATTATGAACTTCTCTCCAGGTTCAACCTGTTTCCATCCCTCAAAGGTTCGATTAAAACCTCAAAAAAATATGGGATTATACCTTTTTGGATGATAGTTTCCATCCCTCTAAGGTTCGATTAAAACTGTGAGGTGAGATTAT
>JALWSA010000031.1:0-17132 GCA_026993805.1 Thermotogaceae bacterium
TAACGAAGTCCATTCCATACTCCAGAGAATGAGAGAGCTGGCTGTTCAGGCTGCTACCGATACAAACACTGACGACGACAGAGCAAAACTCAATGAAGAATTCCAGCAGCTAAAGAGCGAGATCACAAGAATTTCCGATGCAACCGAATTCAACACCATGAAGCTTATCAATGGAAGCTTCACCGGCAAGGTATTCCAGGTTGGTCCAAATAATGGTGCAGTATATAGAATATCTCTTTCTATAGCCAACATGGACGCATCTACTCTTGGAATACAAAATGCTAATGTGAGTACTCTGAGCGGAGCACAAAGTGCCATTGATCTCATTGACAGTGCTATCCAGAAGGTTTCTACCACAAGGTCTGAATTGGGAGCAAAACAGAACAGGCTTGAGCACACAATAGCTTACCTCGGCGTTGCTTACGAGAACCTCACCGCTGCCGAGAGCAGAATCAGAGACGCCGACATGGCCAAGGAAATGATGCAGTTCACCAAGTACCAGATCCTGCTCCAGTCCAGTAACGCTATGCTGGCTCAGGCTAACCTCGTTCCTCAGAGCGTACTCCAGCTCATGAGGTGATTTAAAAACATCGCATGAAAACAAGGGGCGGCCAATCGGCCGCCCTTTTGTTTCTGTTATAATCCTTAAAGAAAGCGAATAAGTCGCAACATCAGGGAGGAGATAAAGTTGCCGGATAAAAGAAGATGCCTGCTCTCTGTCGCAATGATAGTGAGGGACGAGGAGTTGAACATAAAAAGAGCACTTGAGAGCGTTAAAGACATCGCGGATGAGATTATCGTAGTCGATACGGGATCTGTCGATAAAACCGTGGAAATAGCTCGGCAGTACACGGATAAAATCTATTTTCATCAGTGGGAAGGGGATTTTTCAAAAGCGAGAAATTATTCCCTGAAATACGCAACATGCAAATGGGTAATGATTCTTGACGCAGATGAAGAGGTTTCAGAAGAATTCAGGAAAAATGTACGGGAATTTCTTGAGAGGCTTCCTGAAGATGTGAATACCGTCATTGCACCTTCCATCAACTACCTTGGAATAGAAGTTAAAAATGTAGGCATTTTTTCGCTCCCCAGAATTTTCAGAAATGGAACGGTTTATTACAAATACAAAGTTCACAATCAACCTGTTTACAAAGAAAAAACCGTGTATTTCGACAGAGAAATTTACCATTACGGATACATGTGGTCTGACACAAAAAGACGAAAGAAGTATCTGAGATCCAGAAAACTCATAATCGAAGAAATGGAGAATGCAAAGGACAAAATAATGAGGCTATACTACAAAGCCCAGCTCTGTAAAATAGAACTGGCCGGGAAAAAAGACGCACTGGCAGTAAAAACTGGTGATGAATTTTTCAGAGAAATAGAGAAACTTAAACCTGATGAAACACCCATGATATCCGTAAACATCCTTTCTGATCTGACCATATACTACAATAGAACCGCCAATTATACGAAAATGTTCAAAGCAGCTAAAAAAATCCTCGAATTAGATCCTCGTTTCCCAGATGTCTACATAACACTTGCAATTCACTATTACAATCAGGGATCAATGAAGAAATTCCGGGAAATGGCAGAAAAATTTTTAGAAAAATATGAACTTTACAAAAAAATAGCAGGTGAAGTTTTCTGGATGTCCGCTGCCCCCTCCTTTGTCCAGAGCATTTATCTGCTTAAAGTCACCTCATTTCTCAAGGAAAAAAACATTTATGAGTTTAAGGAATGTCTTAATAGAGCTCTCAAAGCTGAAACAACTTCTGACAGCGGTTTTGGCCTTTCTCAGCTTCTAAAACAAGCCCTGAAAATCGAAGACAAACCCACATTCGAGCAGGTCTTCCCAGAGCTTACTAAATTAAGCCCGATCGTTGAGAAACTCAGGATGGGGTTCGATGACCTCCTGTTCAAAGCTCTGGAATTTGGAATGAGCGTTGATAAAGAAACAATTGAAAAACTGCCCGTAAGGACAAAGCTGGGAGAGCTTGCAAAGAAGCGGCTCACCACAGGTGAAGATCTGCTCATGGAACTCATTTTAAACGATAAAGAACCGATTGAGTTCATTAAGAAGCACGGCTACAAGGGGCTTTTGCTTCTTTACTATGTTATGGACGAAATGAACACCTCCATAAAAGAACGAGCGAGATTTTTAAACGGCGTTTTAAAAGAAGAAGATCTTGACAATCAAATAAAATCCGTTGCGAGTGCCTTGCTCGCGGATGTATTCGTAAAAGCCAAAAATCTCCAGATGGTGGCGAAATATCTCAGGCAGTCCCTTCAATACTCAGAGGACTTTGCAAAGATTCTGGAACCTCTTGTTGACGATGTTCTCGTCGCAACTTCAACTGTTCACATCGAGGGAACTCTCGCAAAGTTCAAAAGATTTTTCCTGCCCATACAAGAATTCTTCCTGCCTCCCGACGAATTCTTAGATAGCTCTTCCCGAAAATACGCACATCTTCTATCCGATATCGACCTTGCAAAGTACATCTCAGCCGTGGAATGGACGAAGAAGGACCCGAAAAAAGCACTGGAAATCCTTGAAAAGATAGATTACGAAAACAAGCAGGAAGACTTCCCGATGTACAAATACCAGATGTACAGGATATTCAAAGAACTAAAAGACTTCGAGAAAGCGAAAAACTATCTTCAGGAAGCGCTCTTCGAAAATCCAAAACTCGCCAACCTCACGCTTGGAGGGAGCCCGGAATACATCGCGGTATACGCCGAAAAGAAAAACGAACTCCTCAGTGATAAAGACAGGTTGCTCACCGTTATAAACATATCAGAGAAGTTCCCCGTTTTTGAGCTTTTCAACCCGATACGGGAGATTTACTACAAGGAAGCAGGCGTTTACTATGCCGGAAAAGTACCGACGATCGATCCGATAAAGGAATATCTGAAAAAAGGCATAGAACCAACTGAAAACCTTGACTTCCCGCTCGAAGACGTCGTAAATGCACTATACAGAGCTGAGATCCAGCGATTCTCAATAGAGCCGCGCATACTTGTCGAAAGAAAAGCATTCGAGACGATGAAAGAAAACCTGCAGGAGTTGGGTTTTGAGATATCGGAAAACGCCGGTGCCGTTGTGATCCTGCATGCCGAGATTCTTTCAGATGAAGAACTTTTAAAACTGCTCAAAGGAAAAAGTACTGCTCTTATATTCTCGCTCGTGCCCGACCGTCCCGACTCCAGCGTCTTTTATTACCCCCTTGCCCTTTACATGCGCCAGCCACGCTATATGAAGAATCTCCTTAAAAAGGCAGGTCTTTCTGCCAGAAGATTCGAGCCTATAGGAAGTGAAAAATGGCTCTTTGAAGCAGTTAGAAGAGAAAAATAAATGCAAAGAGAGTTTTCCTTCTTTTTCTGAAACTATTTCAAATTTTCTCGAGTCTAACCCACTGAGGGGGTGATGAGTTGATGAAGGCAAAATCGCTCGTTCTGCTGCTTCTGGCGATTGCCACGCTCGCCGCCGCAGATGTCGTTCAGGTGGAAGGGTACGGGCTGACGATCTCTCAGGCAGAAGACGATGCAAGAAGGCGGGCACTTGAGATCGTAGAAGGAAGTTATATAAAGGCCGTTACAAAAGTTGAAGACATGCAGACCGTCATAGATCTTGTGATATCGCGTGTTTCGGGATTTGTGAGAATAAAAGAGATTCTGGAGAAGGGATGTGAAGGTGAGGGCCAGGCAAGAACTTGCAGAGTTTTGGCAAAGATCGAGGTTTTGAGAAAGGACATAGAAGAGCATCTGAAGGATTTGATGATAGAAATCGGCGAGCCTTCTGTGGGGCTTCTAATTACTGAGAGCTACAGGTCCGCATACGGGAGCTGCTCATACCCGGGAAAACTCCATTTCTTCACCGCAAGCCTTAAGGAGCTTCTTGTAGATGAAGGCCTGAAAGTTCCCCAGACCGAGGCTCTTGCAAGCTACAACGAAAAGCTGAAGAGCGAAGGAGCTTCCCGGAAGGATTTGATAGATGTTTCCCTTGCGCTTGCGGACATCGTCTCTTATGTCTTCGCTGTTAAGGTACAGTACACGGGAAGGTATGTTCCGGATTACGATGTGTGCTCCGTGAGAATGGTCGTGGAAGCAAACCTTGTGAGAGCTGACACCGGAGACATCGTCAAGAGCTATTCCATGAACGAAGTGGCCGCTGGAGCAACGCCGGAAGCCGCGATTAAAAAGATCCTGCTTAAGAGCATGAAGCCCTTCGCCCAGGATCTTGCAGAGCAGATCTACATAGACAGGGCGATCAGGGCCCTTTCTGACAGAAGCCTTAGGGTCAGGCTCAACCTGAAAGATCCCGAGATGGTATCGGGCGTTATCGAAACACTCCAGGAAAGGCTTGTAAACGCAAAGGCAATTAGCGTTTTGAACAGGCTCGGGGATGTTGTGATTCTTTCCGTGATAACGAGAGATAGCCCCGATGATCTCTGGAAGGAGATCAAAGATGCCTGCTCTGACAGGTACGAGATAGAGCTCGGAAGGATTTCGGGAAAGATGGTCGAAGTGAATGTGCTCTCCCAGATTGCACAGAGCATAAAGGAGACTTATCTTAAATTCAAGCTGGCGAAGTTCACGCTCTCAAAGAAGGTAAAAGAATGTCTCAAATCAATCAACGGCGTTGAGATACTCGGAAGAACTTCGCTCAAGCCCTACACTATAAAGGTGAAACTCTCCATAGATGTTGAAGATCTCATAGGGGCGCTCGAAGAGTGCAAAGCCGCAAGCATAGAGCTTCTTGACATGGCGGAAGACGGAAGCTGGTTTTTGTTCCAGGTCAAGTAAAGGATAAGGGGGGAGAAAGATGCGCCGGCTATTACTTTTCCTCGCGCTTTTTGTTTCTATTGCCGCTTTTGCCGGGATCACTGTAACCGGAGTTGATGTTACGGACTATCCGAAGGTCGTCGTTTACGCGCACATAGATGTTCCGGATCCGGAAAGCGCAGAGTACACAGTCTACGAAGATGGCAAGGCGTTCGCCGCCACCCTTCAGGATTTTAAAACCCTTTCGAGAAAACCCAAAGTCGATTTCATCTTCGTTTTCGATATAACAGGGAGCATGGAAGATGAGATCGAAGGCGTTAAGGAAAAGGCAAAGCAGTTTGCAGATACGGTCGGAAGGGCAGGTTTTGACTACAGGTTCTCGCTCGTCACTTTCAAAGACAGGGTGTTTAAAGGAGATTACGGCTTTACGAGCGATGTTTACACATTCAAGAGATGGCTTTCATCCCTTGAAGCTGAAGGGGGCGGGGATACGCCTGAAGCCGCCCTTGACGCTCTTGCCTACGCGATGCGCCTTCCCGTAAGAAGAGATGCACAAAGGATTCTTGTTCTCATAACCGATGCTCCCTACCACCACAGGGTAGACGGAAGCGGCTTTTCGAAGTACACCGCTTCGGATATAAGAGAGATGCTCAGAAGGCTGGGCTTTACCATATACTCTGTCTCTCCCAAAAGCTCTGAGTACGAATCGCTCGTAAGGGGCTTTGGAAAGGTGTTTGACATCCACTCAAGGGAGGGCTTTGGCTCGATAATCGACGCCATAGCAAGTACCTTCGTGAGCCAGATAGCGCTCGTTTACATCACAGACGAAAGGGAAGGCGGGAGCAAGGTTAAATTCAAGGTCGATGTAGCATACTCTGGGAGCAAGGGAAGAGGCCACTTTGAAGGCTGGGGAAGCTACGAGGTTCCGCCAAGGCCCAAGATAGAAAAGCTCACGATAACTCAGGAAGGATACGGCGTTGTGGATCCAACCAAGCAGGAAGAGCAAGCAATTCTTCTTGCTCGCGAAGCCGCCATTTTAGATGCAAAAAGATCCATACTCGAAGCGCTCGGAAGGGTTTACATAGACAAGGAGATGACGGTAAGGGATGCCATGGTCGAAAACGAAGATCTTGCAAGCGCTATCCAAGGCGCCATCGCTGGCGGGCAGGTCGTGGACGAAGGCTACGACGAGATGTTCGGGATATACCATGTAAAGGTCAGGGTTGATCTTGAAAGGGTCTTCGATAACATCCTGAAGACTTCGACATACCGGCCCATATGGAGAAACAAGATAGTCGTTGCGAGGGGAGTCGTCGTTATAAACAAAAAGATCAGACCCATGGGAAGGGCCATACTCATGGCAAGAAGGGGAGCGATAGCCGAAGCTCAGGCAAAACTCCTTGAAGCGGTGAAAGGAGTCCATATAGATGCAAGGACGACCGTGAAGGACAAGATGACAGAGAGCGTCGAGATAACGGCAAGGGTAGAAGGGATCTTAAGGGGTGCGATAGTGATAGACGAAATGAAAAACCACATGAGCATGAGCGAAATCTGGGACAAGGGATACTATTGGGTTAGCATGGCCGTGGCTCTTGACGAAAGAGGTCTTCAGTATCTTCTTGAAAAGTACGGCCAGAGCGGTGCGGGAGATTTGGCGGTAGCGCTCCAGATACCCAAAGGAACTCCAAAGCTTGTTGAGCCACCTTCGAAGCCGAAGAAGGTGGAGTTCACATGGCTAATAATAGACGCAAAGGGCTTTAAAGTCGTTCCCACTTTCAAGGGATATTACATCTACTCCAAAGACGGGAGGCTCGTCTTCGATCCTTCGATGTCAAAGGCGGCAATGGCCATGGACTACAGAATGATGATGGAGATAGCGGAAAAGAAAGCCGGTGGAAAGCCGATGATCGTGAAGGTCCTTCAGGTGGATCTTGACAATGAAAAGATCGTCCTTGACGCAGATTACGACACGCTCTACTCGCTCCTGATAGAAAAAGGGCTGGGATATAGCGGATCCATCACCGTTGTTACGGATAAACTGGGCGCCATGGCAAGGGAGAGGTGATCGCCGTGGACTGGAAGATAATCGCCATCGGCGGCGCGGCTCTTCTTCTTGTGGGTATGCTCGTTTTCATGCTGGCAGGGGCCGAAGCCAAAGGATGTGAGCTCCAGATACCGGAAGGGTATGTCTACGGGATCGGGGAAGGGGTTTCGAAAGACCTTAACGAAGCAAGGGCTATAGCCCTTGAAAATGCACTTTCAGAGCTCTCAAACAAGCTGATAACCTATGTGGAGTCGGATAAAGAGCTGAGCAGGTTCGTGATGGTTGAAGAAGCCGGCGGAGAGAGAGAAAAGCTAAGCGAAGAGAAGCTCAGGGTGAGAATAAACATCAAGAGCGCGATCCAGATAGGAAGGTACAAGCAGGCGGAATGCTCTTGGGAAAGCGATGGGAAAAAGCATGTAAAGATCGCTGTTTACATCCACCCGACTTATGCAAAAGCTCTCGTCCAGGCTTATGCTTACGCTGCTGTGCTTAAAAGAGCGGCGCAAAACCGCCTTTGCTTCACCGGATACGAGTTCGCTCAAAAGCTAAAGACCCTATCTGCTGCCATCATTCCAACCCCAGCACCAGTGGCAGAGAGCTCTTTTTACATCAAAGAAGTTGAAGGGTGCCAACAAAGAGCAATGGCAATCATATCCAAGATGGAATCTCTCAAGCTCGAAACGCCGGACGATTTCATGGAGTACGCATCTCTTTACGCTCAGCTTAAAGAGATAACGGCTGAGATTCCAAATGCGCAAGAGATCGTCAAAAGGCTCGGATCTTCGAAGGCTCCTTCCCTTCATATAGAAGGGCCCGAATATGTCGTTAAAAACCAGGAAGTGCTTTTGAAAGTATCGCTCACTCCCGCTCCGAAGGGAACTTATCAGATGAGCGTCTTTTCGCGCGGCCTTGAAGCTCCTGGCAGTGTGAGCGTCTCGCGCGGCCGGGCAAGTGTAAGGGTAAAGGTAGTTGGGGAGGAGGCTAATTTTGAACTCAACTTGGCGGATGTGATCCATGCGTCTTGGAAGCCAAAAAGGGTCTACGAAAGCGATCTTGAAGGCGTTGTTAAAGCTTTGCTTTCGCTCGCTAAGGCACCAAAAGAGAAGGTGGTATTCCTTCCTGCTTCCTGGAGCGAGCCCGATATAACCGCGGCCGCCCTTGCCCAGAAAGATGCCATAGCCCTTGGATGGAATGTAGCTGATGCGGGCGAGCTTTCAAGATGCTTTGACCAGATGATAGCGGACGCCCCGGAAGGCTTTAAAATAGCGCCGGCAAAGGCGGTCTATGTGCATGTTGAAAACGGAAAAGGCGAGCTCAGCGGGGCTTTGAGCGCTGTCGTTGAATCCGAGACTTTCAGGCCGCAGGTTAAAGAAAGAGCGAGCGCCGATTCGTTTGCAAAGGCTGCAATAGTTACCGGGAATTTCCAGGCGCTTGAAGGAATCAAGGATGAATTCTTCAAAGGTGTTGCTTCTCTTGTGAAAGGAGATCTTGACGGCGCCAGAAGATATCTTGAAAAGGCAACAACTGCGCTATCAAGACTTCTTCTTGCCCGCGTTCTATATCAGATGGGAGACTACAAGGCAGCTGCAGAAGAGGCTCTGAAGGCAAAAGAACAGTACCCCCAGCGCGCTTTCATGACGCTGGCAGACTCTCTGGCAAAGATCTCAGATCCGATGTATCTTCTTGGCAAGATGAGAGAGATAAAGCAGGCAACGCTTGCTATCAAGGACTGCCATGCTTGCTACTACGCCGGAGCAACGCTCCTTTACTCTTTTGGAAACAGCGAGGAAGCGAAAGAATGGATCTTAAAAGCCCTTGACATAAAACCGGACGATCCGTCATACCTTCTCCTTTACGCTCAAATTCTTGCAGATCTTGGAGAAAAGGAAGAAGCCCGCGCGGTCGTTGAAAAACTCCAGAAGATGAATCTAAAGCCTTCTCAGAGAGAAAAGCTAAAGGAGCTGAAAGAAAAGCTCAAATGAGAATGGTTAGAGTCAAAACGGTAGCGGCGGCCGCAAGTGCCGCCGTGTCTTTTAACTGCCAGACCATCTGACGGTAGCGGGAGCGCGGCATCCCCGGAACATACATCCTGGCTTCCATTGCAAGGGATAGCTCTTCTGCTTTCCTTATCGCAGAAGCCATAAGGGGTATCGTTACGCTGCTGAGCGCCTTTATCCTGTCGCTTATCTTGCCGCAGTCTATCGGAGCTCCCCTTGATATCTGCGCTTTCATTATTCTCTGGGCTTCTTCAACCATTATAGGCGCGAATCTCAGGGCTATCGACATTATCATCGAAAACTCCTGCGCTTTTGCCTTTGGGACACCGAAGACTCTCAAGATATCTTCGAGGGCAAAGGCGATGACTGTGGGCTGCGTGGTGAATGTGAAAACTTCCGCAGCCAGAAGGACTAAAAAGAGCCGCAAAAAGATGTAGATCGCTCCGTAAATGCCTGCGTAAAAGTACTGGAAAGCCGCCGCAAAGATGACGAGAAAGATTATGCTCTTTATTCCTTTCAGGTATGTGAGAAGGTTCACCCTTGAGAGCACCATGGCCGTTGCTATAAAGATTCCCGGAATCAAATATCCGGATATTCCCTTCACAAACAGCACGGCGCTCGTGACTGCTACCAGACATACGAGCTTGCACCTTGGATCGAGAGAATGGATAACGGATTCTGCGGGGACATACCGCCCTATAACGGGGTTCATTTCTTCCTTCTCTTCTCCTTTCCTTCAAGGAGCTCTTTTACTTCCTTGAGCCTGTCGCACACCATCCTGTTAACGGTGCCTTTTTGATAATATCCGCGCTTTGTCACCTTCCCTGCCTTCATCCCCGTCATTATCTCTATGGCTTCATCCACACTCTCCACGGTCCATATGTGAAACTTACCTTCCTTCACCGCTTCAAGGACTTCGTCTTTGAGCACAAGATTTCTGACATTGGCCTTGGGTATTATCACTCCCTGCGTTCCCGTTAGTCTCTTGGCTTTACACGCCCTGAAAAAGCCTTCTACCTTCTCCGTAACGCCCCCCACGGGCTGGACATCGCCGTTTTGGTTTATCGAACCCGTAACGGCCACATCCTGGCGGAGCGGAACTTCGGCTATCGCGGAAATGAGCGCAAGGACTTCCGCCAGAGACGCGCTGTCCCCTTCGAGCCTTGAATATACCTGCTCAAAACTCAACGAAGCCGCAAGCGAGAGCGGGGTTTTTTGAGAGTACCTTGACGAGAAGAAACCTTCGAGCGTGAGAACAGCCTTTGAGTGTATCTTTCCAGAAAGATCTACTTCCCTGTGTATGTCTATGACGCCGGTTTTCCCAAGGAAGGTTTTGGCCGTTATCTTCACCGGAACACCGAATGTGTGATCTCCTATGTCAAGGACGGTAAGACCGTTGACCTGCCCCACCTTCTTGCCGCTCGTCTCTATCAAGAGATCTCCCTTCTCTATGAGCTCGTCGTACTTTTCCTGTAAAAGCCGCACCCTTTCTTCCATCTCTTCCAGAGCCTTTTTCACATCTTCTTCACTGACATCTTCTTTGTCCTTTTCCCGGGCGATTGCGGCCGCTTCCACTATGAGATCTCTTATGCTTCCAAAGCGCGCCGAGAGCTTCTCTCTGTCCCCGGAAAGCCTGTTGGAATACCATAGAATGGCTTTAACCGCGCTCCTTGAAAACTTCGGAAGATCCAGAGACTTTCTGACCCCTTCAACGAAGCTGACGAGCGATCTGGCAGTCTCTTCGGTGCATTTCATGGTGCCGTCAAACTCTGCCTTTACCTTGAATAGCTTTCTGAAATCTTCGTCGAGTTCGTACAAAAGCTCATATATGTAGGGCGTTCCTATCATTATCACCTTCAGATCAACGGGAATGGGCTGCGGGCTCAGGGTTATCACATTAGAAAGCCCAAGAGCGCTCTCCAGATTCTCGATCTTTATCTGTCCGGTCCTTAAGACTCTCTTCAAGCCTTCCCATGCGTGTATGTTCTTCAAGACGCTCTCTGCATCCAATATGAGAAATCCACCGCTTGCCCTGTGCACGGCGCCGCCCTTTATCATCGTGAAATCGGTCATGAGCATTCCAAGACGCGATGTGTACTCCACTTTGCCGAAAAGATTCGAATATGTCGGGTTTTGTTCGTATACCACGGGGGCGCCCTTTAGCTGGGAGTTGTCAACAATGAGATTGATGCTGTACTTTGTCTTGAAGACTTCGACATCTTCACCAGAAGCCTTCCTTATATCCGAGAGATTCTCAAGAACATCTTCTTTCACGCTCTCAAGAAAGCTTACGACCCCTTCGTACTTCCTGTACTTTCCTCTGAGCTCCTCGAAAAGCCCTCCTATGGCAAACAGCGCAACCTGCCTGTCTATCTCTTCGAGTTTTTCCTTCATCTCCGCGTCCAATTTTCTGGAGCGGTACATAGCCCCTTCCACAAGGTGCTTAACCTTTATGGAATTTTCCTCTATCTCCTTTTTCTTCTCTTCGGGGAGCACTTCGAAAAGATCTGGCGTTATCGGTTTTCCGTCTATAACAGGAATCGTGAGAACACCGGTGGGAGTTATCTGAACCGTGAAACCGAGCTCCTTTGCCTGCTCCCTCAACCTGTCCCATAGCTCGTTCTTCATTCTCGTGTAAGAGTCCTCTATCTCGTTCTTTCTCCTTGAGTATTCATCACTCTCGAAAGCCTTTGAAAGAGCCGAGATTATCTCATCGACGAGCTTTTCCATATCCCTTTTTAGAGCCCTTCCCACACCGGCTTCCATGCTTATGGCTATCGGAGAAGAAGGATCCTCGAAATTGTAAACATAAGCCCAGTCCTTTGGAACTGGAAGATTTTGCGCGTAGTTTTCAAGGAATCTTTGAACGAAAGTCCTTCTTCCCGTGCCGGTCGGCCCGACTACGAATATGTTATATCCTTTGTGAGGCATCTGAACCCCGAAAGAAAGGGCTTTTCTCGCCCTTTCCTGCCCCACGAAATCATCCGCGGCCTCGATGTCATCCGTGTACTCAAAATCCGGAAGCTTTCCGAAATCCGGGAGAAGCTCCTCGTACTTTATCTCCCTCACGCCGATCCCTCCTGATTTTTCACCTGCATCCGCTCACGACGATCTATTCTACTATATCAGAGATCGGTGCCGCGGAGCTTTCAGCACTGAACCTCCCTGCAGTTTTTGTAATACCACTTTATCTCATCGTAAAGGCTCTGGAATGCCGAAACAACGGAAGGGCTGTAATGCCTCCCTGAAAGGCTTATGATCTCCTGAAAGGCTTCATCGAAAGGTTTGGGCTCTTTGTATACCCTCTTGCTAACCATCGCATCGAAGCTGTCAGCAACCGCGACTATCTGGCCTTCTATGGGAATCTCATCACCCTTAAGACCCCTCGGATACCCGGAGCCGTCCCACCTCTCGTGATGGGTGAGAGAAATCATGGCAGCCTTTTTCAAAATATTGGAAGAAGATGCTCTTAAAATCTTGTATCCGATCATCGTGTGTGCCTTCATTATTTCGAACTCCTCCTCCGTGAGCCTTCCTGGCTTCAAGAGAATGTTGTCCCTTATCCCGATCTTTCCGATGTCGTGGAGCGGAGCGGCCAACTGTACGGTGGCAACATCGTTCGCGTCCAATCCCAACTTCTCGGCTATCCGACCTGAAAGCCATCCCACTCTCATGGTGTGCTCGTGCGTCTCATCGTCCCTGTACTCGGCAACCACATAAAGGAGCTGCACCAATTCAACGGTGAGCATCTCATTTTCTTTCATCAGCTCTTTCGAAGCATTCATGAGTTCATCTATCTTTGAAAGGGATTCGTAATAAACGCTCATCTTTGATTTGTGAAATTTGATGTGTTTCTCGACCATTACGAGCTTCGAGAGTAGCAAAACCAAATCGACAGGTTTGGTCAGAAAATCATCCGCTCCCACCTGTGCAGCCCTCTTCATAGTCTGCTCGTCACCATAAGCAGTGAGAACAATGATGAGAACAGGAAATTCCTTTGCCCTTATGATACGTGTCGCTTCGATTCCGTCCATAACGGGCATATCGATATCCATGAGAACAACATCGACCTTATGATTCCTATCCAGAAGATCCACCGCTTCTTTCCCGTTCGACGCTTCCAGAACCTCGTAACCCTTGAACTTGAGAAACTGTGAGATTATCTGACGATTCTGAGCTTCATCATCCACGACCATCACTCTCACCATGACACCTCACCGCCTTTCTCCACAAAAAGCATCACAGATATTGTCCCCGGCGGTTTTATAGAGAGTATTTCCTCCATTATCTCAGCCGCCCGGGCTACTTCCTCTTTCCTCGAAAGAACTATGAAAGAATCGTAAATTCCCACTTCCTCTTCCAAAATAGTGTTGGTGCTCATTACATTCACCACTCTGCTTATACTCTCCTCCACAGCCTTTTTAACAGTCTCCAAATTTTCCGAAACGCTTGGAAAATACACCATCAAAATCCTTCTTCCCATGACGAGCTTGAGCTTGGATGAAAGCTCCTTCACGTGCATCCCCTTTTGAAACACAATGTTGCCCTCTTCCCGCGGAGTAGCACCGGTATATAGGACATACTGGGTCTCCTTCAGGGTAGGTTCATCCCGAAGGCGCGCCACGAGCTCTTCACCGCTTATGTCTCTCAGTCCTATGGACGTAACCACGAGGTCGGGAGTGTGCTCAAGAGCCCTCAAATATCCTTCTGCACCGCAAGAAGCTTCCACAACGCTGTACCCCTTCAATACCTCCCTCAGCATCTTCCTTATGCTCTCATCGCTATCCACGAGGAGAATCTGCCTGTGCTCTTTTTCTTCATAAGTCAAAGGTCTCCTGAGCCTTGGAAGCTCTACCCTGAAGCGCGTTCCCCTCCCGGGTGTGCTTTCCACCTCTATGCTTCCCTGCAAAATATCGATGAATCTCTTCACGATCGCAAGTCCCAGACCTGACAGACCTTTTTCCCTGCTCTCACTGTAGAAAGGATCGAATATGAAGGGGATCTTCTCTTTCTCAATGCCCTTTCCGCTGTCTTTGACTTCTATGACTATCTTGTTATCTCTGACATCAATGAAACCCGTCACATATCCTTTTTCCGTGTACTTTATCGCGTTGCTCAATAGATTCGAAATTATCGTAGAGAGTATCATGAAATCCGCAGAAAAGGGTTCATGTCCCAGGAATTGAAAGTCGAAGTGAAGATTTTTCTGAAACGCAAGCTGCTTGTATTCGTAAACGAGCGGTCCAAGATCCGAAAAGCTTATGAGCTCAGACTTTACGACAAAGTGCCCTGCTTCTATTCTGGAATATTCCAGGAGGTTGTCCACCAAGAGTCTCGCTCGCTTTACAGCTTCTTCAATCGCCTCTATGGGCTCTCTAAGGTGCTCGACACTCCCGTAAACTCCCATGTTCATGAGTTGCACATTCCCGGATATGACATTCAAGGGCGTTTTGAGCTCGTGCGAAATCGACCTCATGAACTGCCTTCTGAATTCGTCTTTGCGCCTGAGTTCATCCGATAGCCTGCGAAGCCTTTCTCTAACTCCAATTCGTCCCTCTTTACGTTTATCCAGCCAAGCAAAGCTTTGAGCTGTTCCTTATGATCCTCGGAAATCCCTCTGTAATAAACCCTGAAAGGCCCCTCCCTGAACCTTTCCCAAGCAGAGTAATAACCCTCGTCACCAGGAAGAGTCTCATCACTTTTGAAAATCAGATTCTCCTCATAAAAGAGCACCAGATATCCGCTTTCATCCAGCTTCACGAAATCCTTGAGTTCTCCTATTGCCCTTCTCAAATCATCCAAATTCTCGGCTTTGAGAAGCAGATCGAACATGTGTGCGAACATGGTCTTGCTCCGCTCAACCGCCCTCGAAACATTCACAAGCTTTGAGCCGTATTTTTCTGCCAGAATTTCGGTCTCCCTGAACGGATGAAATACATGCCTCACGGAGACCCAGAGAAGGATCAAGAAAGATCCAACGAGAATGAAGGCGTGACCTGCGACGAATTGGAACGTGAAAACATTACCGCCGTAATTCAGAAACCAGAGCTCTCCAATACCTGACAAAACAAGACCAGCGGAGAGTGTGAATTCCCCTTTTAGAACCATGGCAGTTATGAAGAGAACCATGGCATAGATCGTCTCCAGAAGTGCTTTCAAATACGTGGTTTTTGATCCATTGTAAAACAGTTCTTCAAACCCGTAAAATGAAAGAGCTATGAGTATTCCAACGGATATGAAAAGAGCAACGCTCATCCTTTTTACAAGCTTTTTCGATGCCCTGATTCTATTCAGTATAAGGGACGTGAGTACACCAAAAGTGAAAGTGCCCCTTGCGTACATCCAATAAAGGACTGCTTTTGAAGGATCCATCGTGTAATAGCCCGGGTAAACCATAGAATGTACGTGTTCCAAAATGGCAACGGCTAAAAATACAAAACCCAAATAATAGAGCCAACACTCTCTGCGCTTTTTCGGAAGAAGACTGAGAAAGATAAATGCGCTGACATAAGAAAAAACGATGGCGCTCTCCCATATGAGGTGCGTCACATAGTTATAATGAAAGAACGCTCCCCAAAATACTATGAAAACCCCTATGGCGGCGGCCCAAAAAACGTACCACCATCGCTTCAAAGCCGCTCCCTCCAGCTTACAAACTCACACCTTGAAATATTCAACCTTCTGTTGGAGAAGGGTGGCGGACTCGGCTAAGGTCTGAGAAGAAGCGCCTATCTCCTCCAAAGTTGCATTCATCTCCTGTACAGAAGCGTTTATATCCTGAGTGATCTCGGTCGTCTTCTCAACGAGCTCGCTCAACCTGTTGAGCCCTGCCGACATTTCTTCCATTCCCGCGTTCTGCTCCTGCGCGGATGCCGCAACAACTTCGACCATGCTCTGAAGACTCCTCATGGCTTCTCCGGTCTTTTCGAAGATTTCCAGAATTCCATCGAATTCTGCCGTCAGATTTTCAACGGCCTGCGTCGATCTTTCGACCATCTCCGATGCTCCGGTCACCCCATCCTTCAGGGTGGTTAGTATATCACTAATTTGGGAGGTTGCATCCCGAGCCTCCTCAGCGAGTTTTCTGATCTCATCGGCAACCACTGCAAAACCTTTCCCCGCTTCCCCTGCTCGTGCCGCTTCAATAGCGGCGTTAAGAGCAAGAAGGTTTGTCTGTTCCGATATGGAATTTATCGTTTCAACAATGGTCATTATGTTCGCGGCCATGCTCTGAAGCTCTTCCAATCTCTCTTTGGTCTCATCGGCAGCCTTTCTCGTCTCCGCTGCCACATTTTGAATCTGCCTTATGTGCTCGAGTTTTTCTTCGACCAAAGAGAATATGTCGTTGGTCTTCTGCAGCATCCCATCCGCCGCTTTTGCGTTTTCATCCGTTGCCTGGGCAAATTCTTTCATACTCGCGTTGACCTGCTGAAGAGCCGCTGAATTGTCCTCGGCATCCTTACTCATATCGTTCATCTTGTTCGCAACATCGTTGAGGTTTGCGGAGAGCTCCTCAGCAGAGGCAGAAAGCTCCTCAGAAACCGCGGCAAGTTCTGAAGAAGCCTTGTTTATAGTCGTGAGAATGTCGAGGAGTTTTTCTCGCAGCCGCTCTATAGCATTCGCCATCCTTCCAATCTCATCTTTACTCTTTATATTCTTCATCTCAACATTGAGCACGCCCTTACTCATATCCTCCACAACTGTCATGACGTGCTTTATTGGCTTCGTTATTGAGCCCGAGATGAGCAGAGCTATGATGATCGAAGCCAGCACGGTAGCGGACCCTATAATCGTGACCTGAAGTCTCGAAGACCTTATATACCCCTTCTGAAGGTCATCGAGAAGTTTCAAAACCTTCTCCGAAGAGGTTACATAAGCATTTAGCAGATCTCTAACGTTGCCGCTTTTGGACTTTAAGGCATTCTCAAGATCACCGAGTGCTTTCAAATAACCATTTACTTCACTCATGACAGATTGTGGAAAGGTCTTAACGTCCTTTTCCATTTCAGCTTTTAATCCTTCCAGCTTTTTTAAATCTGTTTGTAGTTTTTCCTCATCATTCTTTTCAACAGCCACAACAGAGTTTTCAAGGATGTACGCCAGTTTAACAAGAGATTCGTTGAAATTCGCCGTATGGTCGGTTATGCGCTCAAGCCTGAAGGAATTCACCAAGGCAAGAAGCACAAGAAGGACAAGAAGGGCGATGGTTATTCCAAAACCTAAAAAGAGCTTCCCCCTAACGCTTTTCATGAAAAACCACCTCCGTTTTAACGCCTAATATTTTACACCTTTTTCAAGGGCGT
>JALWSA010000031.1:17142-19770 GCA_026993805.1 Thermotogaceae bacterium
ATTAAAATCGTGAATTAATTCTCATGACTTGAGAGGGATAAACCAAGTTCTTACAACAAAAAAGCGCCCCTTTCGGGGCGCGGATTGAAGGTAATCGTTTTAAGGGCTCGTCACTGCTGCTGCATTTCTCTCTTTCTCTCCTCTATGATCTTTTCCTGAATATTCGGCGGCACCTCCTGATATTTCAGGAAACGCATCGTGAAGTATCCCCTTCCACTCGTTATAGAGGACAGCCTGTTCTGGAAGTCGAGCATCTCCGCGAGAGGAACCTCCGCCTTTATCTTCGTCGTTCCCTTACCTGCAGGCTCCATTCCGAGCGGCCTTCCCCTTCTTCCAGAGATCTCACCCGTAACATCTCCTGCGTTCTCGTCCGGGACGAAGACCTCAACCTCCATTATTGGCTCAAGAATAACAGGGCTGGCCGCCTCCATTCCCTTCTTGAAAGCCTGTATCGCTGCTATCTGGAACGAGATATCCGAAGAGTCAACTTCGTGGTAAGAACCGTCGAAGAGCACGACCCTGACATCGACAACAGGGTAGCCCGCCAGAACACCTTTCTTCATAGCTTCCCTTATACCCTTATCAACTGAAGGAATGAAGTTCTTGGGTATGACGCCGCCGACTATCTGATCGACGAACTCATAGCCCGCTCCCCTCGGCAGAGGCTCGAGCCTTATCTTGACATGCCCGTACTGACCGTGTCCGCCGGTCTGCTTTTTGTGCTTGTGCTCTGCCACGGCCTGTTTCCTTATCGTCTCTCTGTACGCTACCTTCGGTTTTCCCAAATCTACCTCAACACCGAAAATGCTCTTGAGCCTCTCGACCATAACCTCAAGATGGGTGGCTCCAAGACCCGAGATAACGGTCTCCTGAGTCTCAGGATCGTATTCCCACTGGAAAGCAGGATCGGAATCGGAGAGCCTTGCAAGACCATTGCTTATCTTGTCTATATCCTGCTTGGATTTTGGATTGACAGACCGTGAGTACATAGGCTCTGGGTAGGATGGAAGGACTATTTTGAGTTTTCTGTCTTTGTGAACCAGGGTGTCGCCGACGGAAGATTCCGAGAGCTTGAGGAGCACCGCGATGTCCCCGGCTCCGACTTCCTCGACTTCCTCCTGCTTTCCAAGAACGGGAATGTAAACATGTCCGACCTTTTCTGTGTTTTCCTTCCTCATGTTCACGAAGGAATCCCCGCTCTTTAGCTTTCCGGATATTATCTTGATGTAGGAAACCTTGCCGACGAACTTGTTGACCTCGGCTTTAAAAATCAAACCGGCGAATGGCTCATCCTCGACCGCCTTGAGCTCTACCTCATCGCCGCTCTCAAGAACCGCTTTGTAAGGAGCGGCTTCAGCAGGCGAAATCCCTATCTCGAGAACTCTGTCAAGGAGCAGGTCTATCCCTACCATCTTCTCGGCGCTCCCAACCAGAACCGGAACCACTTCACCGGCGGCGTAGCCTTTCCTCAGAGCTTGGAAAATGCTCGCGGGATCTATATCTTCTCCCTCAAGATACTTTTCCATGAGCTCCTCATCAAGCTCGACTATATCCTCGATCGAAGAAGTTTTGAGCTCCTCGACGAAACCGGCAACATCGGACGGAACCTCGCCTTCACTCGCCTTTCCGCCCTCATATATGTAAGCCTTACCCGAGAAAACATCGACCACTCCTTTGAAATCCGCCTCTTTGCCTATCGGAACGAGCACGGGTATTATCTTTCTCTCGAACCGATCTTTCAGGTCATCAAGAACCTTCTGAAAGTCTGCCCTCTCTTTATCCATCTGGTTAACGAACACCATTATGGGTTTCTTCATCTCTTCGGCCATCTTCCAGTACCTTTCAGTCTGAATCTCGACACCGGCGGTGGCGTTTACCACCATGAGAACGTTCTCGGACACAAACATTGCGCTGATGACCTCGCTCATGAAGTCACCAAAGCCCGGCGTGTCTATAGCAGCGATCTTGCCCTCTTTCCACGGGAAGACCGCAACATGAGATGTAACCGAAGAGCCTTTTTCCTGCTCTATCGGATCGTAATCGACCGCTTTCGCACCCGGTTTGTCCAAAAGTCCGGCCAGACTGAGCATGGAAGACAGCAGATGGGATTTTCCGGAACCGTTATGCCCTACAAGAACAATGGTCCTCCTTTTCTCTACGGGGACCTGCTTCACCCTCATCACCTCCGTCTTTTGTTTCGATGCCTCTTGATTATGGCATAAAACACGCTTTCATGACAAGTATGAAAAGTCAGCTGGCGTTTTTCTTCTCCTTGAGAAAACTTATTATCTTCCTCTCGAGCGAATCTTCGTCTATCTCCCTGTTTTCCTTCATCATCTCCATCATCGCCTTTATAACCAGAACACGAGGATACTTAGCGGAAAGTGATTTAACCGGGTCATTTCCCCTCGACAATTCTTGACACCTCCTTTACCGCTGTTATATAATCACCCACGCAAGCTGGGCTCGTAGCTCAACTGGCAGAGCGCCCGGCTCATAACCGGGGGGTTGGAGGTTCAAGTCCTCCCGAGCCCACAAAAACGGGAGCTCAAAGCTCCCGCTTTTTATTTTACCACTTTTAGATGAGTTTTATAATGTGAAAAATACATATGGATTACTACAGAGATC
>JALWSA010000032.1 GCA_026993805.1 Thermotogaceae bacterium
TATTCCTCCAAATCCCTTATGATTTCCATTTTTCATCCCCCCCGCACGTTTTTCAATATGATATCACAACTTTTCGCATGGTAAAATAAGCTACAACGCTTCTTTTCGATTTTTAAAACCAGGGAAGGAGGTGGTGCGCTTGCGCAAGACGCTAACGTTGCTCCTTTTGATGTTGATATTATCGCTTGTGCTTTCAACGGTTAAGATTTGGTTTTCTTGGGAAGGGTATGACGATTTCAAAGCGGCTGTTGAGAAGTTTGCAAGGGAATCAGGGATAAAAGTTGAAGTCACTTATGTGAGGAAGGTGGAGGAGAAGCTTTACACGACCGCGAAAGGTGGAGAGAAGTATTTACCTGACATCATTTTAATGAAAAGTGACAAGGTTAGGCTCTTTTCCAATATCTTTGAAGACTTGGGAAATGTTGTGAAAGGGAAACCCATTTTGATGAAAGCTTTGAAAGCTTTTGAAGTTGATGGCAAGGTTTTGGCCATGCCGTTTTATTTCGATGTTGGAGGAGTGATCATATACAACGCGGACATTGTAAAAGATCCGGGGCGGGTTTCGTTTGAAAAAATAGTTGAGACATCGAAGGCATTGAACACTCGTTATCCTTTCTTGATTCCAATTTACGGGAGCTATTACTTTCAGATATTTCAGAGGACTTTTGGCAAGAAAGAAATAGATCTCAATTTCAAAGATAAGGCTACATTGGATGCGTTTGAATTTTTGATAGATGTTAAGAAGAGATTAGTTGAAGTTCCCTGGGATAGAAGGGGATTGGTGGCTGCCTTTATGCGGGGTGAGTCTGGTTACATAATGTTCGGAAGTTTCATGATCCCGAAGTTCCTTTCTAAAGGAATGAAAATTGGAATAGTTTACCCGCCGTACATCGAAAAGACGGGCAGAGTATTGAGTGCCAATCTTGATTTCAAAGGGTTTGCAGTGGTTAGGGGAAGACTTACAGATGAGGTCAAAAAGATATTGGAATTCGTGACCTCGTATGACTTTCAAAGAAGTTTCTGCTCCAAGTATTACAAATTTCCTGTGAATGGAAAAGCTTTTGACAGTCTCAAAAACAAGAATGGGATTTTCGAGAGAATGTATGACTATTACATCCATGGTGCTCCTACACCGTCTTTCGACGAGGTCAATGTATATTACGAAGCTGTAAACACAGCTCTGAAGATCATCATAAAGGGGGAAACGGATCCTATCAAGGTTGCTGAGGCGGCAGAGAAGGTCGTTGAAGGTTGGAAATGATCTGGTATTCGCTTCTTCTCCTATCATTACTGCTAATTGGTTTTTACAAAGTTTTTCCCTATGGCGCTGCAGTGGTTAATACACCCCTGCGGCGCTTTTTATCGGCGCTGCAAAGTGATGCTTTGATGTATTCCTCTCAGGTGAGTCTGTTTTGGTCTTTTGTAAATACATCGTTGCTCCTTGTATTTTCCCTCCTTTTAGCTTGGAATTTAAGGCATAGAAGAAAGCTTTTGTTGTCCATTCTTTTTGCTCCTTGGGCTATACCTCTTTATCTATCGGCGATGATAATGAGGTTTTCCGTGTACGGGGTAGGCGGTAGGTCTCCCATGTCATGGTTGGGCCTAAATGTGGATATAGTGACAGATCCGTGGGCGGCTTTTCTTTGGACGAGTTTGATAAACGTATGGGTACATCTTCCCTTAGTGGTTCTTTCGTTTTTAGCAGCGATTGATGATATTCCCAAAGAAATGATAGAAGCTGCAAAGATCGATGGTGCAAGTGATGCTGCGGTGCTTTTTAGCATTGTGGTACCAGAGATCGGCCCCGTTATTCACGGATGGTTTTTGCTCAATTTCGTTAGGTTTTTCCATTCTTTCACCCTGCCTTTTATCTTTGCCAATGGTGGCGTGATTGTCAAAGAATGGATAACAAAATGGGGAGGAATTGGAAATTTAACTACCCTGGGAATACTTAATTACAAAGTATTTTCAAACACCTGGGATTTAGGGGAGATTTCGGCTTATTCAGCTGTAAGTATGATTTTGATTCTGTTTTTGAGTCTTTATTGGCTGTTTCGAGAAAGTCCCAGGAAAATCAGTATCGTTACGGCTTTGTTTTCCACGGTTTGGTTTTTCATGACTGGAAATCTCTCACCTTTGATTCTCTTTTTCATGCTCTTATTCCCAGAGGATAAGCTATTGGGCAGTGGATTGTCGCTGCTCTCACTGTTTTTCGGAGGTTGGACTGTTTTGCCCGCATACGCTTATCTGATTTGGTGTGGAGTCCATTTGATAGGAAGATTCAGCATGGTAAAGGACAAGTATTTTGACGGAGTCGTAAGAGGCATAGCTTTGGCACTTTTTTTAATCGCAGCGCTACTTTCGATCTTTGCTGTGGTTTCTGTGTTTCTAACTGCTTTCACCGATTATCCTGACACGCTAAAAGTTACGAATATGACTTTTGATGGTTTCAAGAAAATCTTTGCTGAAGACTACAGCCTTTATCTTAAAAACTCGCTTTACCTTTCCATACCCATAGCCCTTTTCTTGCCTTTTGTGACCTTGCCTCTGGCGCATTCCATGGCTCGCGGCAGGGAGTTTTTCCTTCACCTGTTCATATTGCTCCAGGCGTCCTCAGGGATACATCTTCTCGTTCAAATTTTTGTTGTTTATTCCAAGTTCCAGCTTCTGAACAGTCTTTTTTGGGTTTTACCGTTGATAGCTTCAGGTGCTATGCTCCAAATCGTCGTTATAGAACGAGGATTTATAAAGAACTTTCCGAGAGAGCTTGAAGATCTGGCATTGGTAGATGGTGGAGAGTCTTTGAAGAGAAGGATGATCTTTAGATACTCGCTTCCCATTATTGGAGTAGCTTCACTGATAGGTTTTATGGCTGGTTGGAATGCTTTTGTGGGACCGCTTCTTTTCATCTTTGAGGAGTCGAAGCTTCCTGCTTCGGTTAAAATGTATGACTATGTTGGAAATCTCCAAGACAAATATCCGGAGTGGAACGCTTTCGGTGCTGCTGCTGTGATTAATTTAGTGGTTGTTTTGCTTGTGTTTGTGATCAACAGGTGGATCTCCGGAAAGTTCAAGATGATAAAATGATTCCGGGGGAGATAGGGTGGAAGAGTACAGGAGATTAGTCAAAAAGTTTTTCATAACAGGTGTCCTTATAGCAGCTGTTTTTTTTACAGGAGCATTTGGATATTGGATGTTGGAAGATTGGTCGTTTTTAGATGCCATGTTTGAGAGTGCTATAACTATATCCACCGTTGGATATGGAATACCTGAGGACATAAAGCCCGCCACAAAGCTTTTTAGCATGGGGCTGATTTTCGCTGGAATAAGTGTTGTTCTTTATGGGGTTTCGGCTTTAACACAGTTCATAGTGGAGGGTGAGATCAACAGGTATATATATACGAGGAGGAGGATGAAGATGATTGAAAGGATGAGAAATCATCATATAGTGGTTGGTGGTGGAAAAACGGGAAAACACATAATATCCGAGTTCATAAAGCGAGGATATGAATTTGTGGTGGTGGATCACAATGAGGAGGAGATTAAGAAACTCATGGATTTCTTTGGAAGAGAGTTTCCATACGTTGTCGGTGATGCCACGGAAGAGGATATTTTATTACAGGCGGGGATCGATAGGGCTAAGTCTCTCATAACAACTCTTCCTGATGATACGAAAAATGTGTTCGTTGTTTTGAGTGCTCGAACTCTGAACCCTTCTATAAACATAATCTCCAGGGCTTCGGATATTGAGAGTATGAGAAAACTCCTTTACGCTGGTGCTACGAGCGTTGTGGCGACTGCGGAGCTAACAGGTGTAAGAATGGCTATGATGGCTACAAATCCGGGCCTTATATCTTTTCTGGATGTTGTTACGTTCTCGGGTAAGGAGAATTTGAGATTGGAGGAAATGGCGGTTGAGAAGGACTCTTTCCTCTCTGGTAAAACTTTGGCGGAACTTCAGCTCCCTCAAAAATTCAATGTTATAGTTATTTCCATGAGAAAAAAAGGCAATTATGTATTCAATCCAAAAGGTGATACTCTCGTCGAACCGGGTGACAGGCTCATTGTGCTTGGGAAACCTGAGGATTTGGAAAAGCTCCAGGAAAGTTTGAAAAAACATTTGGCGATGAAGTGAGTGAGAAGATGTAGAAGACATGGCCTTCGACATGTAGAGCTATGAGAGACCCTTCTTGTGTGAACTTCATTGGCCGGCGACTTTCGTAAAGGTAATTTGAGCCTTCACCATCTGCACTTCTTTTGAGAACAAAAGTCTTGTTTTCAAGTTTTATAGAATATGTTATGGTCTTTGTTGCGGTTTCCGTCACCGCTTTGTAGGATAGAGAGTTTTCCGTTACATGAATTTCGTAAGGATAGACTGTCCGCGAGATCATCTCGCCTCGCAAGAAGCCAACTGCCATCAATTCGTCTATTAACTTGTCTGTCTTTATCATAATTTGCTTCATGAAGAGAAGGCAGTCCGAATAGACGGTAATCGCGAGCAAAGCGAGTATGGATATTATGAGTATATCGATGATGACTTCTATCATGGAAAAAGCAAATGGCGCCGTGCGCCCACCCTCGACTTTCCCGGACCGGGGCGTGCTTTTCTTCAGAGCTCCAGCCGGGCTACCCCACGGCGCACGAGAAAGCCCGCTTATGGCTGCTCCCTCCCGGGCCTGACCAGGTTCACGGGTTCTCGTCGCGTGGGACCCGACTTTCATCACCCCTCCGAAAAGTCGTTTCCCGACCCGAGAAGCCTCAGGTGGGTTGTCGGCCCCGCGTATGGCGGATTTCGGGTTCAGGGGACCGCCGACCCCCCGCCTGAGCACGGCGCCACAGCTATTATATACCTCAAACGTTCAGGACGGGTTTTATGTCTATCTTCCATCCAGTGAGTTTTGCAGCCAACCTTGCGTTTTGTCCGCCCTTGCCTATTGCGAGTGGAAGCTGGTTTGGTGGAACCAATACCCTCGCCACTTTTCTTTCGAGATCGAGTATATCTACGTCCGTAACGGTTGCAGGAGCCAGTGCGTTGGTTATGAGCTCCTTAGGATCTTCTGCCCATCTAAAGATATCCACCTTTTCGCCTTTAAGCTCGCGCAAAACTGCGTTTATTCTCATGCCGTTTTCACCTATGCATGCTCCCACTGGATCCACGTTGAGCTGCGTCGAGTCCACGGCAACCTTGGTTCTTATTCCCGCTTCTCGGGCTATTGCTTTGATTTCAACTACGCCATTTTCTATTTCTGGAACTTCCAGTTTAAGAAGTCCTGCGACGAATTCGGGGGTCCTTCTGCTGACATAGATCTTAGGTCCTTTTCTTGTTTGTTCGACTTTCATGATGTAGACTTTTATCATGTCACCAGCGTTTATCTCTTCTCCAGGTATCCATTCTCTTTTGGGAAGACGGGTCTCTATCTTTCCGATCCTTATATCGGCCCAATCTTTCGTAACTCTTATAACTTCGCAGGTTCTCACGCTTCCCTCAAAATCTGAGTACTGCTCGTATAGCTTTTTCTTCTCCAATTCACGGATTTGCTGTATGAGTACCTGTTTAGCCGTCTGCGCTGCAATTCTTCCGAATTTTTTCGGATTGACTTCGATTTTCATTATGTCTCCAACTTTTACTGCGGGATTTATCTTTTTAGCTTCCTCAAGGCTTATCTGATGTATGCTGTCTTCTACGTTTTCTACGACTTCAAGATCATGGTAGATGTGTATATTCCCAGTCTGGCGATCGATCTCCACACTTATATTACTGAGATCAGACCCCTTCTGGGCACCTAAATGCTTTTTATAGGCATTCAGAAGGGCTCTTTCGAGTATCTGAAGTACTTCTTCTCTTTCAATTCCTTTCTCTTGCTCTAATTGCTCAAGGGCTTCTAAGAGACCGAAATTCATCAGCTCACCTCCTCATATTTCGGGTTCCAGGTTCGCCCTTTTAATGTCTTCCAGTCTAATTTCTTTTTGCTTTTTCCCGTCCAGAACCCTAATTACGCCGTTTTCATAAGACTCTATCCTGGCGACTATCACGGTGCCATTCTTCATGACGAACTTTGCCAAGCTGCCAGTAAATCTCATGAAGTCTTTTTCGTTTCTCAAGGGTCTGTCAAGTCCCGGTGACGATACCTCAAGGAAATACCTATGGTTTATCAAGTCTTCCTCGTCCAACCACCTTTCGATTTCTCTTGAAACCAATTCGCAATCCCTAATGGAAACATATCCAACTGGGTTGTCTATCGTTATCCTTAACACCCAACCCCTACTCTCTCTTCTGAATGTTATATCGAATATCTCGAGTCCATGTCTCTCCGCGATTTCACTCGCCTTGTCTTGTATCTTTTCAAGGACCTCCTCTTCCATAATAAAACCCCCTTTAATGAAAAACCGGGACCACCAGTCCCGGTGTTTCTGGCGGGGGGAGTGGGATTTGAACCCACGGGTGGCTTGCGGCCACCACACGCTCTCCAGGCGTGCGCCTTAGACCGCTCGGCCATCCCCCCTAAGCGAGATGGATTTTATCACATGCAAAATTCGGTTGCAAGGATTCTGTGAATGGTGACGAGTGGCTTTGGGTCTTCATAACCAGGTTGATGGGGTTTATACTTCACAAAAGGAGGGGAGCGGCGGGTCGCGGCTCTTTGAGAGTCGAGGAAAGTCCGGACTCCGTAGGGCAGGGTGCCGGGTAACGCCCGGGCAGGGTGACCTGCGGATAGCGCCATAGAAACTCCAGACCGCCTTTAAAGGCAAGGGTGGAAAGGTGGGGTAAGAGCCCACCAGCGTCGGGGTAACCCGGCGGCTCGGCAAGCCCCACCCGGAGCAAGGGCAAGCAGGGGCATGGGTGGCCCGCCCGAAGCCCCGGGTAGCCCGCAAGAGGGGTGTGGAGACACGCCCCCAAAGATTGATGACCCGCTAAAACAGAATCCGGCTTACGGCTCCCCTCCAGCTGCTTTTGAAAGAAGGTGAGATCATGAAAATCGACACGAGCATTAGCGAGGAAGCCTCAAGGTTTGTCAGAGATATAGAGGGTATTCTCAAGGGTAAACTATCTCCCGAGAATAGGGAGCTGATACTCAAAGCATATTCCTTTGCGGAGATCGCTCATGAAGGAGACTACAGACTGTCAGGAGAGCCTTTTATAGAACATCCGAAAGAAGTTGCGAGAATTCTGGCGCGCCTTGGGGTTGATATTCCTTCGATTGTTGCCGGGCTTCTTCACGATACTGTTGAAGACAGCCATGGGAAAGTCACGCTCGAAATGATAGAGGAGAATTTTGGTAAAGAAATCGCGAGGATAGTGGATGGGGTCACGAAAGTTAGTAGGATAAACGCCCCGGTAGGAGAGGGCAGGGTCAAGGACAAGATAGAGACCATCCAGAAGATGCTTTTTGCAATGGCTGAGGATATAAGGGTTATATTCGTTAAACTCGCTGATCGACTTCACAACATGAGAACGCTTGAACATGTGAGAGACGAAGAGAAAAGACTTTACAAAGCCCGTGAAACGCTTGAAATATATGCTCCGATAGCCCATAAACTTGGGATACACACGATCAAGGCAGAGCTCGAAGACCTGGCATTCAAAATACTCCATAGAGAAGAGTACTATAAAATGAAAGCGTTAATAGCTGAGAAGAAGAAAGAAAGGGAGGCCAGGACGTCCGAGTACATAAGCATGCTTCAGACAGCCTTGGCAAAACATGGAGTTAAGGCAAAGGTTGAGGGAAGATACAAGCATTATTACAGCATATGGAGAAAAATGCAGGAAAAGAAAAAGAGTCTGGATGAGATCTACGACCTCATAGCCATAAGAGCCATAGTAGAAGATGTTCGAGCGTGCTATACAGCTTTAGGAGTTGTTCATAGTCTTTGGAAGCCGCTTCCAGGAAGGTTTAAAGATTACATAGCTGCGCCCAAATCTAACGGTTACAGGTCTCTCCATACCACCGTGATAACCCACTATGGAGAACCTTTGGAGGTTCAAATAAGAGATGAAAAGATGCACCAAGAGGCGGAGTACGGATTGATCGCACATTGGATATACAAGGAAAGAATAGATGTTTCCACAATGCAAAAGTGGATAACGATGCTTCTTGAGTGGAAAAGAGAAGTTTCAGAAGGACTTTTGGGGGTTGGGGATCTCAAAAGGGAGCTTGAATTAGATGAGGTATTCGTTTTCACTCCGAAAGGTGAGATAAAGCACCTCCCTAAGGGATCGACTCCCATAGATTTCGCCTATTCGATACATACCGAAGTCGGACATCAT
This sequence comes from Thermotogaceae bacterium, assembly GCA_026993805.1. GTDB lineage: Bacteria > Thermotogota > Thermotogae > Thermotogales > Thermotogaceae > JALWSA01. The sequence goes on from JALWSA010000032.1 coordinate 8,267, forward strand.
TTTGCTGGGGCGAAGGTTAACGGGAGAATGGTTCCAATAGATTATGAGCTCCAGAACGGTGATGTCGTTGAGATCATAGTCAACAGGTCTTCCAAGGGACCAAGTCTCGATTGGATAAGGTATGCCAAGTCCCCGAGAACGAAGGCAAAAATAAGGAAATTTTTTAAAGAAAGATATGTCGAAGAGATGGCAGAGAAAGGGAAAGAGATCCTGAGAGGGATATCAAGAAGGGTGGGGAAGGGAGTAGAGGAGATACTCGAGGACGAAAAGCTCAGGCTTTACATGGAAACTCAAGCGTTTACAGAGAAGGAGCTGCTTGTAAGGATAGGAGAAGGTAGTTTATCAAAAGAAAGAATCTTGGAAATTTTGGGTGTTATAGAGAAGAGGAAGAAAAGAATACAGAAGTTCAAGAAGAAAAAGACCTCACCTCTGGTGATAATAGAAGGGCTCACAGGTCTTGATGTTCACATTGCAAAATGTTGCAGACCTGTTCCAGGGGACAGAATAGTCGCCGTTGTTAGCAGAAGGGGTCTGACCATACATAGGGTTGGTTGTAAGAACATAAAGAATGTTGATCAAGATAAGGTTTTCTATGCTCAATGGGCACCGGATGTTACAGGAGAATTTCTCACGAGTGTGCTCATAGAGGTTGAAAGAAAGTCTGATATTGGATCGATAATCGAGCAGATAGAATCCGGGAGTGTTAGGGTGGAGAAAGTCGAGATGAAAGAAACTCCATGGGGAACGAGCAGGGCTATCTTGAGTACAAGGGTTAAGGATATAGATCAGCTCAACTCTGTTATATCGGAGCTGAAGAAGTCGAAAAAAGTAATAAGTGTCGAAAGGGTGATGACATGAGAGCTGTGATACAGAGGGTGAAGAACGCTAAAGTGGAGGTTGAAGGTGAAATCGTCGGAAGCATATCAAAAGGGCTCTTGGTTCTTCTGGGAGTTAAGAAGGGTGATACCGAAGATGACGGTATTTGGATAGCCGAAAAGATCGTTAATCTGCGTATATTCGAAGACGATGCCGGTAAGATGAACAAATCTTTGCTGGATATAGGAGGCGAGCTATTGCTCGTTTCCCAGTTTACACTTTTGGGAGACGCGAGAAAGGGTAGACGCCCCTCTTTCTCAGATGCTGCGCCACCAGAAGAAGCCGAGAAACTCTTTGAATTTGTTGTTAGATATTTATCACAAAGATATAATAATTTAAAGATAGAAACAGGCGTGTTTGGTGCGATGATGGATGTTCATTTGGTGAATTGGGGTCCTGTAACCATACTCCTTGATTCGGAGAAGATCTTTTAAGGAGTGAGGCTATTGGAGGAAAAAAGTGGTTTTACCCTGGTAGAAGTCGTGATAACGATGATCATAGTTTTAGTTTCCATAATAGTCGTCTTCGAAGTTTTCAACGGAGTTGGAAGAGATCTATATGTTTACAACGAATACAGCGGAAAACTTTCCGAAGCAATAAAAGAGTTTGAAATGACGTTTGCAATTGTACACAAATATGTGAGGAGTTTTGGAAATACTCCCGATGAGATAACCGTTTCTGCGACGCAGATAAGGGGGAAAGTGCATGTTTTAAACACATTTTACGATGCGGCTTTGAGAGTTGTAAATACTGAAGAGGGAGAAGCTCTTGTGTGGGCGGTAGGGAGTTCTGAAACGGTGGTAGTACCTCCTACAAAAAATGTGACAATCAGGTTTGATATTCCAGACGATCGGATCAGAAACGAGTATGGTTATGGGGTCTTTGTGATGATAACCAAGGAGTTCAAGATTGGAAAGAGTATAAAGAGCGTTACGAGGAGACTCTATCTTCCTTTTGTTAATGTGAGGTGAGGAAATGGAATGAGAAAAGCTCAGGTATTGGTAATTTCAATAGTGATTGTGTTGATAATAGCATCGGCGATCCTTGGGATGATGCTTTTCACCCGTAGCTTGAGTGATAGAGTTCTTGCCACGCTGAAAAAGGCGACTTTGTATTATGAGGATAGGATGGTTTCAGAGTCTTTATTCCAGCTGGCGGTTGCTATGTACGCTAAGGGGATCGATGCTGGAGGATTTGGAGCGTTGGACAGCGATTTGCAAGGGTTAAGGGAGGATTGGAAAGAAAACTTCGAGTCTCTACCAGGGGAAAAGGCTAAATGGTTTGAGATTTACAATGCCATTTCTGAAGGGAAAAACATGCTTGTGTCGTCTACATTTAGATCTGTTCTGGAAAGTCTCGTCAATGAAAAAAAGCTGCCGCAAGATGTTTTGGAGAAAGCGAGAGTAGGAGTGTTTCTTTCTCACCTTTCGGATTATGAGACCGTTTACACCGTTGTTTCGGAGTACAAGGGAAACATTTTTTGGGCAAATGTTATCAAAAAGACTCTTAATCAGTATATGTTTGTAACCAACGATGAAAACAATGTGAACTTCATAACGGGTGACGTGATAGATGGTCCTCTCTATACCCTCGATACCATTCATGTGAGAGGGAGTCCAGTTTTCAAAGGACACGTTGTTGTTGGAGGGATAGATGATGCGAATGGAACAGCGAGCCCTGTTTTTGAAAATGGATATTCGCTGATAGACCCTCAAGACACGGATGTTTTCAGGTTGGATGATGAATTTGCGGATAAGGTTTTTTCAGATTATGAAGCAAAAACCAAGGAAATCTCTACCATTGAGGAGGGTGATAGGACAGGAATATATGTAAATTCAGGTCTGCTTTTATGGAGTGAAAAAGTATCAGACTCAGTTACAAAAATTTATATGACCTCTTTCCCAACGGTGAGGTATGTTTTGGAATATGAGAACGGCACGGATTCCGAAGCGCTTATGGATGCAACGCTTTCAAAGGAGGTTTTTAGGTGGGGAAGATGGGGAATAGACAAGGTTGTTAAATTTAAATTCAATGGGCTTATTTTGGCAAAGAACGATGTGTACATTGGTGACGGCGTGAACGATGTAATTGTTGGAGGACCTATAACAATAGCTTCCAAATCAGATATAGCGATTTTAAGTAATATAGTCTATTCAGAACTCGCTTCAGGTAATAGTTTTCTGAAGGATACCTCAAGGTATAGAGAGATAATGGAAGGAGCGAAATCTGTCCTAAATCTCGTAGCAATGAACGATGTTGTTATGAGCCCGACCGTCCCAAACAACCTTTACATCACCGCAAGTATCTATGCCCTTAAGGGTGAATTTTATCTTCAATTTTACAATTGGGTGAGTAAGGATACTCTGCACATATTCGGATCTATAGTTCAGCACACGAGAGGACCTATAGGAACGTTTAGAATGGAAGATGGAGAACCTGTAAAGCTCACGGGGTTTTTCAAAGATTACGTTTATGACAAAAGGCTTCTCGTTGGTCCATATCCCGAAGGAACACCCCAGATGGAAGGGAAGGTGAGGGTGGTTGATATCAGATAAACGAGAGGGGTTTACTTTAATAGAAGCTCTCGTTGCTTTGCTTATAATTTCCATTTCTTTGGTGGCGCTTCTTGCTGCCAGTTCTACCATATCCAATATGCTTTCTTTTATCTCATCGTATTTTTCTCCTGGTAGATCGCTCAGTAATTACGCTTATTCCAAGGAAGTTGCTTTGACAGTTGCCGAAGTTCTAATGAAAAAGGGATATGGGACGGAATTGCCCGATCCCTCACTCTTTTCTTCATCAGACGTTGTTTTGAATTTTGGAAGCATAACTGATATTAACGTTGGGGGAGAAAAAGTGGCCGAAATAATTCCGATAAAGGTTAAATATATGGCACCCTCTGGGGAATGGAAAGAATACGTTCACTATGTGATCAGGGGGAATTTTTGAGATGAGGAATAAAAGAATATTGCTGCATGTTTGCTGTGCTCCGGATGCAACGACCGCATTTCTCAGACTCAGAGAGAAATTCGCGGATGTAGTTTTTTATTTCTACAATCCAAATGTTCATCCTCGTGAGGAATATGATAGGCGTTTGGAGGCTGCTAAGAAACTGGCGAGTGCATGGGAAGTCGAGCTGATAGAAGGGGAGTACGAACCGCAGGCTTATTTCGAGGCTGTTAAAGGTTATGAACACCTTGGAGAGGGTAGCATAAGGTGTTTTTATTGCATAAAGCACCGGCTTTTCAAAACTGCTGAGATGGCGAAACGTTTGGGTTTTGACGTTTTTTCCACTTCTCTAACGACGAGTCCAAAGAAGGATTACGATATGGTGTTTAGAGCTGGGAGAGAGGCATCGAATGCGTTTGGAATTGAGTTTTACATAGAAGATTTCAAAAAAGAAGGAGGGTATCCCCTATCTGTAAAACTTTCAAAGGAATTGGGGCTTTACAGACAGAATTACTGTGGTTGCGTGTTTTCTTTGAAAGAAGCCATGCAGAAGAGGGAGGAGTCAAGGAAAAAGAGGCTTTCTGAGATTGAGAAGTTGAGAGAAATGCTCGGTTTGAAGGAAAGCTTTCCCATAGATCCAGAGGAGTATGAACTGAGCGCAGAACTCCTCGAAAAGATAGGGTTTGAAAGCTATGGAAGGCTCATATCTTTGATCAGACCAAGGCTTTTGATCGTTGAAAAATCGCTTTACGAGAAGTTATTTTCAGGAAAGAAAAACGCCCGCTTTGGAAAATTCAAAGTCAGGATAAAGGTTTTAGAACGAACCTTTGTATAGCCTCTGCAACACCGCCTTCCTCGTTGCTCTTTGTGACAAATGAAGCTATTTTCTTGACTTCATTTGGAGCGTTTCCCATTGCAACCGCTATTCCCACCTTTTTCATTATATCTATATCGTTGTATCCATCACCAATGAACATAACATCATCTTTGTTGACTCCAAAATGGTCAAGAAGAAATTCCAAGGCAATGGCTTTTGAGCATCCTGGTCCAAATATCTCGTAAAACGCGTGGTTTTCTAACGTCGTGCTTTTTATGACTGAGGCGTGCTGCTTGTCCACGCTTTCTGTGACGTGTTTTATCTTATCCTCTTCACCGATGAGTGCAACTTCTGCTACTCTATCTTTGCTTCTCAATTCATTTAAAACATCTTTGGTTTTTTTAATTCTCCAAAGATTGTGTTCCAGGTAGTACTCATAGGGTCCTTGGTACTCTCTATCTATCAACATGTCTTTCTCGTCCAAAAAGTCCGAGTACACGATGTAGAAAAGGTCGAGTTTTCTCGAACGTTCTACGACCTCTTTTGCTGTCGAGGCGTCAAGATGAACACTTCTGAGAACCTTTTTGCTTCTTATGTCTATTATGAATGCTCCATTTTGAAACACAACAGGAACATCTACACCAAGCTCCTCTAAATACTTTCTTGCGGAGTGGTAACTCCTTCCCGTGAATATCGTTACCTTAACTCCAGATTCCAGAGCCTTGACAACAGCTTCTTTGTCGATGTCCTTTATTTTTTTCTTGGAATCGAGCAACGTTCCGTCCAAATCTATTATCACGAGCTTTATCACCGTTTTTCACCTCCAAACGCATGAATCTACATGTGGTAATATACCATTTTGAGGAGGGAAAGCGTGAAGAGGAAAGTTCTGGTTGAAACCATAGAAGGTTATCTTTTCTTGCTTCCTTCTATAGCTGTTTTGGGCGTGTTCGTATTTTGGCCCATAGGCTTTTCCTTTGTTTTGAGCTTTTTCAAGTGGGATTTCCGCAACATGAGAACCCCAAAGTTTGCCGCGTTTTCGAATTACATGGAGATCTTTCGTTTCTCTCAGCCGCCATCTTATCCTTTTTTGACGGCTTTGCTGAATACTGTTCTTTTGCTTTTGTTGGTGTTTGCAACCGTTTATTTTGTAATTTCTCTCATTAATAAAGATAAAAGGACAGCGGTTATGGCGGGTATAGGTTTTTTGCTTGCCGTCGCTGGAATGTACGTTTCTTGGATATACGCTCTTTTGACAATCGCGACAGGGCTTTTCTTGATCGCAATGGTGCTTAAGACCTATCGAAAGTTCAGTTTTTCGCATTTTTGGAGCATTTTGATATCACTTGTGGTTCTCTATCTTTTATTCAGGTTTTTCACGCCAGCGGGAAAAGACCTCTTCGATTGGATAGCTGATACAAGGGATAAAAACGATTTTATAAAAGCGCTTTACAATACCGGATACTACGTAATTCTTACTGTTCCAACAACTCTTGCTCTTGCACTTGGTATAGCCCTTCTTCTTAACAAACCTTTGAAAATGAGGACAGCTTTCAGGACAGCGTACTTCATTCCATTTGTTACATCTGTTGTTGCTGTTTCGCTTGTATGGCAATGGATTTTCAACGACGATTATGGACTTTTGAATTATTTCCTCAGCTTTTTTGGCATCGATAAGATAGCATGGCTCAAAGATGAAAAGTGGACCATACCAACGATAGCGATTGTTTCGGTATGGAGAATGGTCGGGTATGATGCTGTAATCTTCCTTGCAGGCTTGCAGAACATAGACAAATTTTATTATGAGGCTGCCGATGTCGACGGAGCTAATTCCCTTCAGAAGTTTGTTTATATAACCTGGCCTCTTCTCTCCCCCACCACATTCTTCCTCACCATAGTTTCTTTTATAGGGGCTTTTAAAGTTTTCGCGGAAGTGTTCGTACTCTATCAAGGCCTCCCCGGTCCTTACAATAATTCTGGTTTGACCATGGTCTATTACGTTTTTGATCTGTTCTACAATCAGCAGAGGATGGGAATCGCATGTGCAGCTGCGTATATGCTGTTCGGAATCATATTGATTTTCACGGCCTTGCAATTTTTCGTGGGAAGAAAAATGGTTGAATATGTATCTTGAACTTCGAGAATTTTCCACGGGTCTTATATATCGAGAGTTTTCATCGTTTAAAACTTTTTGGGAGGTGGTGAAATGAAAATGAAGAAGGGGGAACTTGATGTCACCACATTGACGATTATAGGAGCAGTTGCTTTGGCTGCTGCAGGTGTATTTGCGTTTTTGTGGGTAACGGGCTTCTTCTCTCCCTATAAGACCGTATACATCGCGGGAGTGCCCATAGTTGATGTTCCCAAAGAGGCCGAAGTTCAGATTGTGGGTAGAGCTGATGAAGCAAGGATAAGGGAAACATATGAAAAGCATAAAAGGCTCATACTTGAAATAGGGGAGTCTTCCCTCAGTTTTGAAGCAGCGAGAACGGATGCCATGGGTAAGTTAGCTGAGAGGTTGAAAGTTTTTGTTGAAAGGTTCACCGAATATGCCAAAGCCGAACTCGCCGAGGCAATGGCTGAAGTTCAGGGTCAGAAGAAGAAGGAAGCGGTGGATAAACTCTCAACAGAGGTACATAGAATGGTACAGAAGATGTTTACCAAAACTTATGTCGTGGGAGCACACGAGATAGTTAGGTACAAGGTTGGAGGAAAATATTATTCAGTTGTTTACCTCGATCCAGAGGCAGTTTACGAAGCTATAGCTGCTCAGGCAGATGTCATTAAAGAGCTTGCAAAGAAATATGGTTCACAAGCTGAGGCTATTTTTGAAGCAACGAGGAATGCGCTTGACAAGGCATACGAAGGGACTCCTCTTGAAGAAAAGAAGTGATGTTTTAAGTTGGATAACGGAACCGGGCATTTGCCCGGTTCTTTTTTGGTAAGTAAAGGGGGCGATATCATGGAAATAGATTGGAAGACGCTTTTAGCGGGGATTATAGGAGGAATAATTGGAGGACTCTTGGTTTATTTTCTAATGCCTGCAAAGGCAGTCTTACCTTCTCAAGCGTCAGCTACTTTGAATATTGGGGAGGTAGAGATATCACCACTGCCGGCTAATGCAGTTGTAGTTTACAAAGATGAAAGCGCGGTTGACAGGATAAAAGCTTTGAAGGAGTCTGGAAAACTTTTTCTCTTTCAGGCATGTTCTCGCGGGAGTCAGATAGGAGAGGCGACACATTACAAAGAAGCTTACGAAAAGTCTCTTGAAGAAATATCGGCTTTTTTGAGCAGTAGCGTTCGGTCTCTTACGAGCCTTCTCAAAATCCAAAAAGAGGAGTTTTATGCCAACGCAGTTAGCATAATGAGCGAAGGTATCACAGCTGGTTCAAGGATTATAGCCAAGTACAAATACTACGACAGCGTTAGCTACAGCTTCTGTGTTGTAACGCTCTATGATCCGCAGGCGGCTCTTATGGTTTCTGCTGTGAATTTTAAGCTAAAGAAGCTTGCAGAGGAGTATGGAATAGAATGGGGAAAGTTTAAAGAAAAACTGTTGGAGGCATATGCTCAGTCTTATCTCCCCACCGAATGAAACTTCCGAATCTTTCTTGTGAAGGTAACATCACCAAGTTGAAAGAAAAAAGCTCTTTTATATAATACAAAGAGCTTTGTTTTTACCTGCCATTATGAACAAGGGAGGGCACGGCATATGAAGATCGTGAAGTGGCTGATGGGCGTTCTTGTTGTAATGGTTGTTGTTGCCAGTTCGCTCATGTGGGTTGCTCTATCTCATATATCTTCGGCTACGAAGGACATATGGAATGCAAGTCAGCTCAGGTATGATCTGTTTAAACTTTACGCATTTCTTGGAGTGTATGGTGAAAATCCTTCTGAAGAGACCAAAAAAGAATTTCTCGATTTATTTGAGGACTTCAGAGCCAGAGTTGAAGAAATAGCAAGAAGATATCCCGATCAGTCCCCTGTTATTGAGAAAGGAATGTCGCCCCTTTTCTCGATCGTTTCTGCTTTGAAAAAAGGTCTTGCTGTTTCTTCCGAGGAGGTAGATGGAGCGAGAAAAGCCATCGAAGATGTTCTTCAACCTGCGATGAAGAAGGTCTGTGTTAAATCTCTTACGAGTGCCACAAGTTCTCTTCATGCTCTCAATTTTCTTCCAGTTGCGTTTGTGGTCTTCACACCAGTAATCCTTGGTTACGTCTTTTGGATAGCAAGAAAGACAGAGAGGGATATAGAAAAGTTTAGAAGGATCGTTGAGGATTACAGGAAAGGAAATATGACTGTTGAACTGGATAGTGCGAAGATGGTTGGTGAAGTGAAGCCTATGTTCGAAGCATTTAAGGGACTATTTAGCGATGTTCTTTTACCTCTCTTGAGGAATGTGAGAGATGATTCAAGGGAACTTTTGGAGATATCTGCTGATGTGTTTGAAAATGCGTCGAGTTTGAACGAAGCAGTGGATACTTTCAGCGAAAGTTTCAGTGAAATTGAGGAAAAGAGTGCACATATGAAGGACTTCGTTGATTCATCCATGACATCTGTTGAGGAAATCTTAAGGGGAACTGAGAACGTAGCTGAGATGGCCACGGATCTTTCTGAATTGGCCTCGACGCTTAGTGAGCATGCGGACAATGGCAAAAGCAGTCTTAGCGAAATGTGGAGGTCTGTCGAAGGTGTTGTTAAAAGAACAGAAAATGCCAAGGTCAGGGTAGAAAGGTTGGTTCAGCTTACTGCGAGAATAAACGAGATAGTTGAAGTTGTAACGAGTATAGCTGAGCAGACGAATCTTTTAGCGTTGAATGCAGCCATAGAGGCTGCAAGGGCTGGGGAAGCGGGAAAGGGTTTTGCGGTCGTTGCAGATGAGATAAGGAAACTTGCAGATGAGAGTCGAAAAGCTGCTGAAGAGATATCTTCAGTTTTGTCAAAAGTCAATGAAGGGATAAAGGTGACAGGAGATGAAATGGAAGAAGTTGTGAAAGCTGTGAGAAATTCCGAAAAGGGTGTCGAAGAAATGGGGGCAGTATTTGAAAAGCTCATAGATATGTCGAAGGTTGTTTTGGATAGATCGGAGAATCTGGCGGCTGTTTCTGAAGAGCAGACTGCGTCTGCCCAAACGGCCTCCGAGAGCTTGACCGAACTTAAGGAGAGTTTCAAGGAATTCTTCGATAGGATTGGCATTATGGCAAAGGAAACTTACAAACTTTCGGAAATGGGTGACGAGCTGGAGGGGATTTCTAAGAAGCTTCGTGACATGGCTGAAAATATGAGAAAGAAGGTTGATTATCTGAAATTATGAAGGTTTTGATTTAAATATATCTCCTTCCTTTATCAATCGGCCATTCTTAGCATCTTTGAAATGTATGGGTTTCTTCCCAGGAAATTGTATTTTTTCAACTAAAACTGCGCCTATCCCGCAGCATATCAACGCGCCATTTTTGGATATTTCTAATACCTTTCCGGGTTCACAATTCACGTCTTGTCTGATCTCTTTCACACTGAATATCTTGACTGGGGAATCTTCCAAATAAGCGAAGCTTCCTGGAATTGGATCGTAAGCCCTTATCTTGTTCTTCACCGTTTCGCAAGGCGCGAAGAAGTCAATCAAAAGGTCTTCTTTCGTGATCTTGTGTGCGTAGGTCGGTGTTCCTTCCTGGGGCTGGAGTTTTATCTTTCCGTTTGCTGCAAGCTTTAGAAACTTTTCAAGGAGAATCTTTCCGAGTTCAATCAGCCTTTTTCTAAGCTCACCGTAAGTCTCAAATGGTCCGATATGTGTAGAAACCTGCATGGCTATTTCACCTGCATCCAATTCCTTTCTTACCCTAAAAATAGTGATTCCTGTTTTTTTGTCTCCGGCTTCTATCGCTCTCTGAATTGGTGCAGCTCCTCTCCAGCGGGGAAGCAATGAAGGATGTATGTTGAACATTCCAAGGCGTGGAGCGTTTAAAACTTCTTCCGGTATTATTTTCCCGTACGATACGACAATGGCTATGTCAAATTCTTTGAGAATTTCTGTTATATTGCCTTTCAG
>JALWSA010000033.1 GCA_026993805.1 Thermotogaceae bacterium
ACTCAAGGACGCTCGCGCTTTTGACGAAAAGCACGGCGGGCGATGAAGACTTTTACTTCGAACAAAACCTTCCCGTCTGGTTCGATAGCATGGGGTTTCTGGATAGCGAGAAAAGGAAAATCCTTGTTATGGACACAGAAGCCGTGGACATATTGGATGAGTTCGAAGCAGAGAGATTTTCCCAGGTCATCTGGCATGGCGACTCGTTGATAGTCACATCCCCGCACAAAGAAAATGGAAAGCTCTTCTTGTGGAGATACGACATCTTTGAGATCCGTGATGGCGAAAGAAAAACCCTCCTTGAGAATGTACCGCTAAGAGCTGCAAGCTCCAACGGAAAGCACATAGCGATGCATGGAAAACCAAAAGCAGAAAAAGTGAGCGAGCACTCTTATGTATACCTTTACGATGGCCAGAAACTCGAGCCCGTAAACGAAAGATTCGGACTTAACAGCTGGAATCCGAAACTGGACAAAGACTCAAATGCATACTTTTTGGTGGACAACCAGGGAAGAATGGAAGTCTGGAAAGTCTCTGGCGGGAAAGAGCAGATTCTTTTCAAAGAAAACGCCTGGGCTACGGAGCTCGATGTTAGCGACGATGGAAAGGCGGTTTTCGTGGTCGAAAGCGAAACCAGTCCCGGAGAGCTTTACTTCTGGAACGGCGAAAGGACCATAAAGATAACGGACTACAACTCCCAGGTTGAAAAAGCCCTTCCCATGAAAAAAGCGAAACACTTCAGATTCAAGAGCATCGACCTTGAAATAGACGGCTGGTACTTAAAACCCGATCTGAAAGAAGGAGAAAAAGCCCCGGTTATATTGTTCGTTCACGGCGGACCTAAAGGGATGTACGGGTACAGATTCGAATACATGATGCAGCATCTCGTTAGCGAGGGCTTTTTCGTCGTTTACTTCAACCCAAGGGGAAGCAGCGGATACAGTGAAGACTTCGCACTGAGAGTCCTTGAAAGAACGGGCCTTGAAGACTTCCAGGACATAATGAACGGCCTTGATAAATTCTTTGAAATGGAGAAGCAGGCAGATCCTGAAAGGGTCGGAATAACCGGAATAAGCTACGGCGGCTTCATGACCAACTGGGCAGTAACGCAAACAGACAGATTCAAAGCCGCCGTGAGCGAAAACGGCATAAGCTACTGGCTCACGAGCTATTCCTTCTCCGACATCGGTCTTTGGTTTGACAAAGAAGTCATCGGCGAAGACCCGTTGAGAAACGAAAACTACAGAAAGCTCAGTCCGCTCTTCCATGTGGAAAAAGTCAAAACCCCAATACTCATCATTCACAGTCTTGAAGACTACAGATGTCCCCTTGACCAGTCCGTCATGTTCTACCACGCCCTTAAAGACCTTGGAAAAGAAGCTTACATCGCCATATTCAAGAAGGGTGCGCATGGACACAGCCGTCGCGCCTCTCCGCGTCACAGAGCCAAAAGGCACAAACTAATTGTTGAATTCTTCAAGAGAAAGCTCATAGAAGGCAAAGGAGGCTTCCCGCTGAAGGAAATACTGAAGGGCCAGAGCGAAGGGTAAACGAAAGGGGGCGTCTCCGCCCCCCTTTTCTTTTATCTTCCAATCAGCTGCTCTCCTTCTTCAACGCAGCCAGCAGTGCGAATATAAGGATCAGAATTCCGAGTATCAAGCTGTTCCAGAGGTTTGCAGTTTTGTTGCCAGTTATCGCCGGAATGAATGCCGCTATGATTAGCCAGATCCCGAATATGACATTTGCCCATTCAGCTGCTTTCTTCCTTGCGACCCAGATTGCAAATACAAGAACCAGGATTCCAACGATAAGGTAATCCACAAGAGCCGCACCCTGACTCCCAGTTATACCGGGTATGAAGGCCGCAATGACGAGCCAGATTCCCAGTATGAAATTGAGCCAATCCTGCCACACAGTCAATCACCTCCCCACAAGATATATTCATATGGAAAAAGCATATAACTCGGCACCGATATAATAATAAGACTCACTCCGCGCAGTTGTCAAATTAGGGAAATCTTAGCAACCAAGACCACTCTAAAAATCACTGTCATCTCTCAATGGAAGTCATATTTATAAAACCGAAAGTCCCCTATCCAGGGGACCTTCTTCTGTGCTACTTTCGATTTTTATCTCTTCGTAAGCTACACTCCTCCAAAAATTATCCGAGCAGATGCATCAGCAAAGAAATGAGCAAAGCGAGAATGCAACGAATTCCCTTTTAGTGCTTTTTTTCGTATCCTGAACTTAAACTTTTAAAACATAGAACCTTTTCGAAATTCGGCGGTCATATTATCTGGAAGGTCAAAGATAGAAAAAAGACCCCATCCGCTCTCTTCCCCCCACCCCGGCGCCAGCCGGGGCGTTTTTTTAAACGCCAAGATACGCTTTCCTTATCTCTTCATCTTCTTTAAGCTCTCCGCTCGGTCCTTCTTTTACCACTCTGCCGTTCTGAAGAACATAAGCCCTGCTTGAGATTTCCAAAGCCTTTTTCGTGTTCTGCTCTGAGATGAGGAGCGTTATTCCGCTTTCGTTCAGCTTTATCAGGATCTGGAAGATCTCGTCGACGAGTTTTGGCATGAGCCCGAGCGAGATTTCGTCTATTAACAGAAGTTTTGGTTTGTTCATAAGAGACCTGCCTATGGCAAGCATCTGTTTTTCCCCACCGCTTAAAGTAAGTGCAAGCTGCTTTTGTCTTTCTCTGAGCCTTGGGAATATGTCATAAACCCATTCAAGCCGCTCTTTAAAGACTTTCTTGTCCTTCACAAGATATGCCCCAACTTCCAGATTCTCAAGAACCGTCATGTTCGGGAAAACCCTTGCCCTTTCCGGAACTATGGAAAGTCCCATCTGCGCCCTCTTCCACGGAGAGAATCTCTCTATGTCTTTACCCATGAATTTCACACTGCCTTCTGCACGGATCATGCCCATTATCGCCGACAGAGTAGACGTTTTCCCAGCCCCATTCGCGCCTATAAGAGCAACTATCTCGCCTTTTTCCACCCTTAAACTCACACCTTTTACAGCGTGTATCTCCCCATATCTGACATTTAAGTTTTGCACCTCAAGCACTGATCTCACTTCCCGTTCCAAGGTATGCTTCTATAACCCTTGGGTTTCTCGATACCTCTTTTGGCTTTCCTTCGGCTATCTTCTCACCGTAGTCAAGGACAGTGACAAAGTCCGCAACTCCCATGGTGAATCTCATATCGTGTTCTATGAAAAGAATCGTAACTCCAAAATCTCTTATCTTTCTGAAAAGTTCTGCAAGCTCTGCTGTCTCTTGATCGTTAAGACCCGATGCTGGCTCGTCAAGGAGCAAAAGTTTTGGAGATGTGGCAAGCGCCCTGGCAATCTCTAACTTTCTCTGAAGACCTATTGGAAGTGTGGATGCGGCGAAATCCTTCAAATCCTCAAGACCGCAGAGCCTGAGCAGCTCCAAAGCCTTTTTGACGTTTTCCTGGTTCCATGGCGTTTTGAAAAACACACCCCAGCTCCGATAGATCTCTTTCCCCATTCCAGCGAGTACGTTCTCGATGACACTCATTTCTGGAAAGGTCCTCACTATCTGGAAAGTCCTCGCTATACCCATCAGTGCGATTCTGTGTGGTGGCAGGCCCGATATCCTTCTTCCCAAAAACTCCACCCGTCCGGAGGTCGGTTTCAAGAATCCGTTTATTATGTTGAACATCGTGGTCTTTCCCGCACCGTTTGGACCTATAAGAGCGTGTATCCTTCCCTCTTCAACCTCAAAACTCACACCTTTCAGTGCCTGCAAACCACCAAAACTTTTGCTGACATCTATGACCCTTAGCACTCTATCACCTCTTGAAAGCTTTTCTGAGTATGCCTTGCCTTCCTAAAAGTCCAGATGGCTGGTACATCATGACTATGACGATGATGATTCCGTAAAGGAGAAGCCTATAATCCTGAATGAACCTCAAAAGCTCGGGAAGGAATGTGAGAAGTACTGCCCCAAGAATGGGACCTGATATAGTTCCGACGCCGCCAAGGACGACCATTGTCAGGATCGTTATCGAAACTGGGAAGGAGAAATCATCGGGAAAGACCATTCCCATTTGATACGCCCAGAGATTTCCTGCAAGGCCTGCGAGAGCCCCGGAGATGGTGAAGGCGTATATCTTGAAAAGCGGAACGCTAACGCCGATAGATTCCGCAGCATCTTCGTTCTCCCTTATAGCCTCAAAACCGTACCTGAGATATATCTTCTCAATGTAAATCATCAGCAGTATAACGATCACGACCCAGAAAGCCGTGTAAAGTGCGTATCCGCCCGTTCCAAGCTCTTTTCCGAAGAACTTGGCCGCCGGAAGGCCTATTATCCCATAGGGCCCGCCGAAAAAGTCGATGTACTTGAAGAGTGCCACGACGACGAAATTGAGTCCGATGGTGGCCAGAACGAGAAAGTCGTGTCTTACCCTGAGACTCGGTAGCCCCAGAAGGAAACCGAAAAAGCCGCCTATAAGAACGCTCAAAAGGAGCGTCGTTCCGTATCCAAGCCCGAATTTCACAGCCAGCACAGCAGAAGTATACGCGCCTATTCCGAAAAACGCAGCGTGCCCCAGAGATACCTGACCGGCATACCCTATGAGAACATTAAGGCTCAAGGAGAGAATTATGAATATGTTCGAGAATGTAATGAGGGTGTACAGGTAGTCTAGCGTCATGTTGAAGCCCTCCTGAAGAGTCCTTCTGGTTTGAACATCAAAACGAGTATCATCACCAAGAAAGCTATCGCATCCCTTGGAAGCAAAAAGCCCTTCCATGCAACGAGGAGTGTTTCCGCAAAGGAAAGGATGAAACCCGCAACTACAGCACCACTAAGGCTTCCAAAGCCCCCTAAAACTATGACGACGAAAGCCTTGTAAGAGACTTCGTCTCCCATCGTGGGATAGACATTGTTCTCGTAAACCCCTATGAGAACACCCGCAAGTGCCGCGAGCGCAGAACCAAGAAAGAAAGCAAAAGAGACAACCCTTTCGACATTTATTCCAAGGGCTCCTGCCATCACGAGATCGTCCGCGCATGCCTTCATGGCCTTTCCGAGCTTGGTTTTATTCATTAGGAGGTAGAGGAGAATAAGAGAGATTCCCGTCAGGCTCAGTATCAGTATCTGGTGCTGTGTTATGACGAATCCCTTACCCTTTATATCGTTTATTCCAAGATCGAGCGCAAACGGCTTTTTATAAGCTCCCCAGATGAGCCTGTAAAGATCCTGCATCGCTATAAAAAGTCCTATACTTATGACAAGTGGCACGATTCTCTCCTTAGAAAGGACTCTTCTGTATATGTATGAATAAACCCCCACCCCGGCAATTCCCGTTAGTACCATAGATAGGATCAAAGCGAGCCAGAAATTTCCTGTAAGAGCGTAAAAAGTGAGACCAAGGAAGGCTCCAAGTGTGTATATTCCCGCGTGAGCTATATGAAGGATTCTGAGGATTCCGTAAATAAGGGTTAAACCGATGGAGATCAGAACATAAACGCTTCCGAGGACTAATGCATTGATGACTATCTGCAAGATCTACCACTCTCCTTCTCTTTTTGAAAAGGGGGCGGCACGCGCCCCCCGCTTTACCCGATCATTACTTCCCTGGCGTTACGATTTCCGGATCGTCTATGACCCAGAATCTGTGGAACCTGTCCCCAACAATGACCTGACAGACAACTTCCCTTACGGCTTCTCTGTCCTTCGTGAAGTGCTTGAATCCTGTAACCGAATCTATTCCGCTCACTTTGTAGAGGGCATCTTTTATTGCACTCTTGGACGTGCTTCCGGCTATTTCGATTGCTTTGGCAAGTATCATAACGGCATCGAAGGCAGAAGCTGCGACCATATCTGCCGGCCTTCCGAATTCCTTCTCGTACTCCTTCATAAACCACTGAACGACCGGTCTTTCGCTGTCCCTGTCGAGGTCTGTCGTTATAACCGTTCCGTTAGCAGCATGATTCTTGGAAAGTTCTATGAAGAGCGGAGAATCGTATCCTTCCTGACCGATTATAGTCTGGTAGATTCCGAGTTCCTTTGCCTGGGTGACTATCTTGCTGGCGTTGAAGTAATACCCCGTTGCGTATATCACATCGGGGTCGAGTTTCTTCACCTTTTCAAGGATCGTTCTGAAGTCTTTCTCCCCAACTGCGAACTTCTCTTCAAAGACTATCTCAGCACCGAGCTTCTTGGCTTCGGCTTTGAAAGCGTTCGCAAGGGAAACACCGAAGTCGTTGTCCATAACAAGGAGAGCTATCCTTTTTGCCTTGAGCTTCTCAACTGCCAAATGAGCTCCCGCTCTTCCCTGGACCGTGGCGAGTGTTCCTACTCTGAATATGTATTCTCCGGCTTTCGTTATATCGGGATGAACGGCGTATGCAGATACCATTGGGGTTTTGAGTCTCTGGTATATTCCAGCGGCCGCTCTCGTCGGACCACTATAGGACCCACTGACGACGGCAACGACTCCATCCTTCTGAACGAGCTTGTAAGCCAGAGAAACGGACTGTTTTGGATCGGTCTGATCGTCATAATAAACCAATTCGAGCTTTTTACCCAAAACTCCCCCGTGATCGTTCACATATTTCACCGCAAGCATTGCTCCATGGAGTGCACTCTCGCCATCGTCTGCACCTATTCCGGACAGGGGAACGAAGAGTCCGATCTTGATCACTCCTGCCATAGCCAAAGAAACCGCTACCACAAGCAAAACTGCCAGAAGCCTTCTCATGAACACACCACCCCCTACTGAAGATTTTCTAAAATTATGCCATGTTTGAGCACTCAATTCCAAAAAAATACCCGCGGCATCTGCCGCGGGCCCTCATTATCAAAGAAACATCATCATCACATGTTTTCCGAGAAATACTCTTGAATCGCTTTCAGGGAAGCTCCGAGCTCGAACTTGTATCCGAGTTCTTTCAAGGTGAGCTCCAGAGCGGAGAATGCGGTTATGGTGTCGAACGGTCCCATGTACCCAAGGTGCGCAACCCTTATGATCTTTCCCTTCAGATGTGCCTGACCACCGGCTATCGTGACTCCGTATTTGTCTCTCATTATCTTGGTTATCTTGTTTCCGTCCACACCTTCGGGAACCTTGATCGCCGTCACGACATTTCCAGGCCTCTTGGAAAAGAGCTCGAGTCCGAGAGCTTTTGCACCCCTCCTTGTGGCTTCGCCAAGGAGCGCGTGTCTTTCCCAGACCTTTTCTATTCCTTCCTCCTTTATAAGTTCTACGGCCTTGTTGAGCATGTACATGTGATTCACCGCGGGTGTGTACGGATTGTCTGGAAACTTCTTCCTGTACTCAAGGAGATTGAAGTAATACCTTGGGCTCTTGGAGTTTTCAATGAGCTTCCAGGCTTTTTCTCCTCTTATCGCTATGAATCCAAGGCCGGGCGGAAGCATGACGCCCTTCTGAGAACCGGAAACGACGACATCGACTCCCCACTCGTCCATTTTCAAGGGCTCTGCAAGGAGAGAACTCACTGCATCCGTGACGAGAACCGCGTTGCTATCCTTGACGACCTTGGCTATGCCTTCAAGGTCTATCACTGTTCCTGTGGATGTCTCGCTGTGGGTCGTGAAAACTGCCTTCGCGTCGGGATGCTTTTCTAACTCTTCCTTAATCCTCTCAGGGCTGACCGCTTCGCCCCACTCGAGGCTTATATCCACTACATTCGCTCCGAAAGCCTTGAGGATCTCCATCCATCTCTCGCCGAACTTTCCGGCAACCACGACTATAGCTTTATCTCCCGGAGAGAGAAGGTTTGCAACCGCAGCTTCCATTGCACCTGTCCCCGAGGAGACGAATGCGAACACATCTCCCTGTGTCTGGAAGAGGTACTTAGCCCCTTCCATTGCCTCCTTCATGATCTCCAAGAACTGTGGTGTCCTGTGGTGTATGGTTTCCTTTGCGCCTTCTATCAACACATCATGCGGTACTGGGGTTGGTCCTGGTGCTATCAAATAGTACTTTTTTAGAAAATGCATTCCTCTTCCCCTCCCTTCCAAATGATGGTCACCCACCGAGTATTTTAATCAAAAAGGTGAAGAAAAACACAACTCCTTGAACGAGTACTATGGATGCTCCCGCAGGAACATCGAAGTTCCAGGCAACGATCAAACCCACCAAAACAGAAAGAGAAGATATAACTGGAGAGAGCTTGAGCATTCCTTGGTATGTCCGAGAGACCAGCGAAGAAGAAGCCGCAGGGAGCACTATCATCGCAGATATCAGGATTATCCCGAGAAGGTTTATCGAAAAGACTATTGAGACGGCAAGAAGAACGAGGTATGTGTAGTAGACGGGAGTGGTTTTTGCCCTGAGAACTTTCATGAAGTCTTCATCGAAGGTCATGTAGATCAGATGGTCCTTGAAAACTATCATGAAAATCACAACAGCAGCGCAAAGTATCGTCAAAAGCCATATGTCGCTCCAGGTTATGGCCAGAATGTCTCCGAAAAGATAGGCCATGACGCGGGAGCTGTCCACACCGGAAGCGCTTATCATAACGATACCGAGCGCCATAGATGTGCTGAAAAGAACTCCCACTCCGATGTCTTCGTGAACTCCCTTTCTCGATAGATACCCCAAAACTACGGCCGAAACGGCTGCAACGGTGACAGTTATGAGATTTACCGGAAGTTTTAGAAGGAGCGCGAGTCCCACACCGGCAAAGGAAAGATGCGCTATACCGCTCCCAAAGAAAGACATTCTTCTCAGAACCACAACCGTTCCCAAAAGGGAAGTCATTATGGCGCTCAAGATTCCGCCAAGTAGAGCAAGCAGGCCGAACTCGTATGTGAAGATGTCCCACATCTGAGATCACCTCTCGTGCCCGTGAACCGCGGCTTTGACACCGTACCCATAGAGCTTTGCGAAAAAGCTCTGCGGAAGCTCGGAAACATCCGAAGCGTGTACCACAAGAGTCTTGTTTATGCACAAGATAGCGTCTGAGTACTCGCTAACAAATCCCACATCGTGGGTGACCATCAAAACCGTCATTCCGGATTCCTTCAAACCCTTAACGAGTTCGTAAAACTGAGCCTGGCTTGCGCTGTCAAGCCCTACAGTTGGCTCGTCCATTATCAAAAGTTCCGGATCTGACACGAGAGCACGGGCTATAAGGATTCTCTGGCGCTGGCCACCCGAAAGCTCGTGAATGAGCCTTCCCGAAAAGTCCGCCATTCCAACGCGCTCGAGAGCCTTTATGGCTCTTTTGTAATGCTCCCTTGAGTACCTGAATCTCCTTTCCCTAAAAAGACCCATCAAAACGACATCTATCACCTTTATGGGAAACTTCGTAAAGCTCGCAATTTGCGGAACATATCCGACCATCTTCTCCTGCAGGTATTCATCCCTTTCCCTTCCGAAGATCCTTATCTGGCCGTCGTAATCGTCTATTATCCCCACGATTGTCTTCACGAGCGTGCTCTTTCCGCCCCCGTTCGGACCCACTATTGTGTAAAACTTTCCCTTCTCCAGCGAAAAATTCACATTCTTCAGAGCCGTTATCTCCCCGTACCTTACCGTCAGATCCTTCACTTCAAGACAGTATTCACACTTCACTCTATCGCCTCCAAGACCGACCTTTCAACGCTAAAGAGCATCTCAAAGAAATCTTTCGCGTCGCTCCCAAGAACATCCACCGTTATAACCCTGAGTTTGCACTCCCTTACAAGCGGCTCCACTATCTTTCTGCTCGTGTTCCTTTCTATCAAAACAGCCTTTACACCCTTTTTCCTGCAAATGGAGATGACCTGCTGAAGGCGCTTTGGGGAAAGGCTCGGCTGGGTCTGGGACACGAGCGTGACATACTCTATGTTCTCATAAGGAATCACGAAATGATATAGCGCCGGCCGAACTTCCATCAAAACCGCTCTCTTTCCTAAAAGATCTTTCCTTATCTTTTCTGAAACTTCTTTGAGCTTTTCTTTGAAAGCCTTGAGCCTTTTCCCTATCTCTTCTTTCATATCAGGATAGAGCTTTTCAAGACATGCTGCAACATTCTCTGCTATTTTTGGGAGAGCTTCGAGAGAGAGCCATATATGTGGATTCTTCTCCATCTTCTTTTCGAATCCTTTGGCTGCTATGCACACTCTTCCCTTTAGCTTTTTGGCCCACTCTTCAAATCCCCATCCGAATATTATGAGAGCGTCGCTCTTTACCACCTTTCGCATCGTCGAAGGGGTGAGGGAGAACATGTGCGGATTTTCGTTTAGATCTATCAAAAGCTCAACCCTTCCTGGGTAAAGCTCTTTCACCAAAAGTTCCAGGGGCTTCACAGAAACAAGGACATAGGAGAAAGAGATCGCCGCGGCAAAGAGCAGAGCAAGCACCATGCTTTTTTTCATCGGATCACCTCCTGCATTCGAGTCTTTTGCATATATATTATAAGGCTATATAGGAAGCTTTGAGTTTAGCTCCCTTGCGAGTTTTTTTATCCTTTCCACGCCGCTCGCTCCCATTCCCACCTTCCACCAAAGCGGCAAAATTGTATTGTTGAGAAGAAGCGGATCCACATCGGGGTCTATTAGACCTTCTTTCACTAACTTTTGCCAGTCCTTGGTTCCCGGAATCGGAGTGTATTCGTTGACATTCACCCTTATACCAAGAGAATGGACGAAGTAAACTGCTCTTTCTGCGTCTTCGTAGCTTTGGCCCGGCATGTTCACCAGAACATAAGCCGCGAGCTCTTCGTGCGTAAAGCCCGCTTCTTTCAAAAACTCCACGGCCCTTTCAAGATCTTCGTCAAAGACCTTCCCACCCGTTTCTCTCTGCAAATTTCCCGATGTCTCGTAGCCGAGCTTTATCGTCTTGAAATTCGCTTCTTTTAAGAGCTCTGCTATCTGGCGATCGACAAGTCTTGCGTGAATCCCGTTCGGGAGGTGAAACCTTATGCCTCTGAAGTTTCTCAAACCCCTTAAAAGCTCCTCCACATGATCTTTCCTTACCAGAAAAGCATCGTCGAAAAAGGCAACATCTTTCACAGGGTGAAGTTCAAGGTAGCGCTCTATGGCCTTTATAACCTTCTCCGGGCTTCTTTTTGAGAACTTCCACACGAGCGGTGTTATGCAGTAGCTGCACCTGAAAGGGCATCCTATGGAAGACAAAAAGACGAGATACCCGACTCTGTTGTAGAGCTCGTAAGCGGGATCAAGATCTTCAAACCAGTTTCCTTCAAAGTCCGGGATCTCCCATCCCAGCTTATCCCTTAAAAACCTTGGCAGAGCGTTCAGGTTTGTGTACGGGAATATAAAGTCTGCTCCGCTCTTTAAAGCGTGACGGGGAAGTATGTGCGTGTAAACCCCGCCGAGCAAAACAGGAGAGCTTGTAAGCTCTTTCAAAGCTTTCACCATCTCCCAGACGCCGCTGTACCAATATGTCATCATAGACGTGACGAAAACCGCATCCACCTTTCCAATCTCTCTTAGCTTGTACTCGAGATATTCGGGCGGCGCTCCGTAGCTTTTGAAGCGGCGCGGAATTTCTTTCAAAACTTCCGGCTTTTCTATCTCCCTGCTTGGAAACTTCCCCGTCCCGAAATATTTGTCCTTTGGAACTTTCACAAATCTTGGAAGGTCCAAGTCGTGTCTGTTCATCATGTCAACAAGGAAAACCTGGGCCCCTAAACGCTTTAAAAGGGCTCCCACATACAGGAGCCCCAAAGGTTTTAGCCAGAAGTCATATGCCGCAAAGTCGTGTATGTTCGGGTTCACCAAAAGAGCCTTATACCTTCTCATGGAGCTTTCTGTACCACTCCATTCCCTTTATGGTCAAATCCGGATCGTAAAGATCGTATTCAAGGACCGGAAGCACGAGTTTTGCCTGTCCGCCGGTCACGACCACCTTCATATCTTTTTTCAGTTCCTCCTCAACATCCTTGACTATGGCGTTGAGCCCGTATCCCAAAAGCTTCAAAATCCCTATTCTTATGTTGTCTTCCGTGTTCTTTCCTATCGAGCTTTCCGGAACCTTTTCAAGGTTAATCAAGGGAAGCTTTGCCGCGCTCTTGAAAAGGGAATACATCATCGTGTAAACACCCGGTGAAATGCTCCCGCCCAGAAACATTCCGTCGCTCAGAACATCGATGGTGACGGCAGTCCCGAAATCAAGGACGATAACATCTTTTCCGTACTCGTGATACGCTCCGACCATGTTCGCAACTCTGTCGGCTCCAATCTCTTTTGGATTCTCAACGGGCCATTTAACTCCGCACATCCCGTCCGCAACAACAAAGAGCGCTTTGACGCCGAAGAACTTCTGAGCGAGCCGCTCGAATGTGTAGTCAAGAGACGGAACGACGGAAGATACGACGACGCTGTCTATCGAAGATGCTTCTATACCTGCGCTTTCAAGGAGCGTCTTGAGATAGGAGTAGACTTCGTCTTCTGTTTCGTACCTTCCGGTGGACATTCTCCACCTTTTGTACTGACCGTCGAGCTTGACGCCAAAAACGGTGTGCGTGTTTCCGACATCTATGTAAAGCGTCACTCTTTTACCTCCTGTACGAGCTTTTTGATGTAATCGAAGGCCCTCTGCCAGAAGTTCTCATCCTTCAAGTTGACTCCTACCTTTTCAAGGAGCTTTTCCGGGAAATCATTCCCGCCGCTCTCCAAAAGCTCGAGATACTTTGGAACGAAGCTCTTTCCTTCTTCAAGGTATTTCTCGTATAGCGCTATCACGAGAGCGTTGGCGAAGTTGTAAGCGTAGACATAGAAGGGTGCGAAGAACATGTGCGGTATCGCGCTCCACTCTTTGTGATATTCCGGCGTTATCTTGACGCTGTCCTTGAACATCACCTTTAACTCCTCACTGTAAACGTTTGAGAGATCCTCATAGGAAGCGAATCCTTCCTTGGAAATTACATCGTGGGCCTTCACCTCGAAGCGTGCGAACATGTTTTGCCTGAACATCGTGGCAAAGAGATCTTCTATGGTTGAAGCTATGAGTGCTCTTCTCTCTTCCCCTCTGAGCCTTTCTTTCATGAGATCGAATACGAGAAATTCCCCGAATACCGACGCAACTTCCGCCATTGTGAGCGGAGTGTGGTAGTTAAGGAGGGTCTGCTTCGAAGAGAATGTCCCGTGGACTCCGTGTCCGAGCTCGTGCGCAAGAGTCCTGACATCTCTTAGCTTTCCGGTGAAGTTCAGAAGAACGAATGGCTTGTAGTTCGGAACATAGTAAGAACAAAAAGCTCCGCCGCGCTTTCCTTCTGCCGGAAAAGCATCTATTCTTCTCTCGTCGAAAAAGCTCTTTACGATATCTCCAACTTTTTCGGAGAAGTTGTAGTAGGCTTCAAGGACTATGTCTTTTGCTTCTTCAAAGCTCACCTCCTTTTCTTCACCTATCGGTGCGTATATATCTGCGAGTGTGAGCTCTTCTTTCATGTAAGAAGCCTTCCATTTGTAGTATTCGCTCACAAGGTCTGTGTTTGAAGTCGTTACTTCTATGAGTTTGTCGACGACATCGTCGCTGACTTCGTTCGAGAGATTTCTCATCGAGATCGGCCTTGGATATCCCCTGAGCCTTGCTTCGGTGTCCCAGTCTTTAACAACCATGTTGTAAAGCCCTTCTATCACCGTGCTGTCCTGACCGTACCTTTCAAAGAATATCTTCATCGCTCTCTTTCTCAGATCGCCGTCTTTACTGTATCTGAGAGCCCTAACCTGCTCTCCAGTCATCTTCTTCCCGTCTATCTCGAAG
Source organism: Thermotogaceae bacterium (assembly GCA_026993805.1). Classification (GTDB taxonomy): domain Bacteria; phylum Thermotogota; class Thermotogae; order Thermotogales; family Thermotogaceae; genus JALWSA01. The sequence goes on from JALWSA010000033.1 coordinate 13,719, forward strand.
ACATACGAAGATGTGAGCTTCTCGTAAAGCTCGGCAGCCGCGTCTCTCCTTGAAATAGAAAGCGCAGCCATAACCTTTTCTGCTTCTTCTCCTAAAACATGCTCTTTTTCCATGATAACTTTTTCAAAAACATGCCTGTACTCGGGGATTTCACTTGCGAGTTTTTCAAGCGTCTGTTTGGAAAGCGAAGCAAGCTTTGCCCTCAGGATTGCTAGAGATTCATCGACGCGAGAAGAATTTGTCGAGATGAGACCGTAAAGTCTCTGAGCCTGAGCGTCTTTCATGTTCTTTGAAAACTTCAGGGAAGCGTACTGCATGGGTTTCATGGAGAGCCAAAGGATTTCTTCGAGTTCTTTGAGTATTTCGTGAGCTCTATCGCTTTTAAGCTCTTCTCCTATCTCCTTTCCAACCTTTCCCAAAAACTCCTTTGAAAGCTCAACAGCCCTCTTCGAATCTTGGATGGCCTCATCATCCGAACCGTAGAGGATGGAAAGGTTCCATTCCACTTTTATTTCCCCCTTTCAGATGACCTCATCTATGATGTCTTCAATCAATCGCCACTGGAAATTCGTGCTCTTGTCAATGACACCTAAATGCGTTTCTATTACCACATCACCTTCTTCAAGACCGGGATCCGGAATTATCTTCAGGCCTGTGAATTCACCCTGCACCCTCTCGACGTCCGCTGGATTCATTCTGACAGTTATTTCACCTGTTTGAATAACCTTCTGGAGGGCACTCCTAAGCCTCCTCTTCGCAAGCTCTTCATCCATGTCTTTTTCCAAAATCTTTCGGTAGATAACCTTTAAGATGGGAAGGGATTCATCAACGAGATTCTCCACAGCCGAATCCAATTTTGAATTAAGACTGTTAAAAAGAGCCATTATCTTTTCCTTCTCCTCCATCAGACTTTGACGTTCAGCTTCATACGCTTTCCTTGCTTCGTCAATTATTCTATTGGCCTCCACTTTTGCACCATCCACAATTTCTTTTGCCTCTTTCTTTGCCGACTCTATTATCCTAATCGCGTCATCATTTGCCTTTTTCAAAATAGACTCCTTGAGCCTTTCTAACTCTTCTTCGATCTCCGATCTCTCAGACGATGCCCTTTCTCCTATCTTTTTTATAGTTCTCGCATCTACATAGATCTGATGCTTTTTTATGATCATATTACATTATCAGCTCCTCTCCACCGCCACGGGCTATAACGATTTCACCGGCTTCCTCGAGACGTCTTATTACATTTATTATCTTCTGCTGGGCATCTTCCACATCCTTAACCCTAACAGGTCCCATGAACTCAAGCTCATCCTTGAGTATCTGCGCAGCTCTCTTCGACATGTTCTTCATTATCTTTTCCTTGACCTCATCGGAAGCACCTTTCAAAGCAAGGGCAAGATCTCTCGTATCCACTTCCCTCAAAACGAGCTGTATAGAGCGATCGTCCAGTTTGAGTATATCTTCGAATACGAACATTCTCCTCCTGATCTCTTCTGCAAGCTCCGGTGATTCTTGTGAGAGCTTTTCCATGATGCTCCTTTCAGTCTGCCTGTCTATGTTGTTCATTATCTCTGCTGCAGTATCGACACCACCGACTTTGCTGAACTGCTGACTGACTATACCGGAAAGCTTTCTCTCGAGTGTTCTCTCTATTTCCTTCACAATCTCTGGAGAGGTTCTTTCAAGCAGAGCAATTCTCTTAACCACTTCTATCTGCAGTTCATCTGGGAGAGCTCCGAGAACCTGGGCTGCCATTGTGGGCTCAAGATAACTGAGAACCAGCGCTATAACCTGAGGATGTTCACTCTGAAGGAAATTAACGAGCTGTAAAGGATCTGCCTTTTTCACAAACTCGAATGGTCTAACCTGCAGGTTGGACACGAGCCGTTCTATTATTCTCATCGCTTTTTCCGGTCCAAAAGCTTTCTCTAAAACCTGCTTCGCGTACTCTATACCACCACTCACGAGCATCTCGCGCGCCTGAAGAAGACCATGGAATTCCTCCAAAACCGCTTTTTTCTCCTCATCTGAAATCTGCCCTAAATTGGCTATTTCTATCGTCAACATCTCAACATCGGCCTCATCAAGATGTTTCAAAACCTGGGCCGCTTTTTCAGGACCTAATATCACCAAGAGTATTGCTGCCTTTCTCCTACCGGGGATCTCAGCTGCCTTAACAGCCATACTTCCACCCCCCAATCAGGTGGAGCTCGTTATCCAGAGCTTGATAACATAGGCAATCTCCGACGGGTCGCGTCCGAAAACCTTCTCCAATCTTTCCTTTAGTTCTTTCAACTCCTTGGCCTCCTCTGGCAATTCCTCTTCTTTCACGACTTCCTCTTTCTCCAGGATCTTTCTTAACTCCTCTTCAAGCATTGCCTTTCTCTCAACGACAACTTTGTAGGCCTTCTTCTTCTTTATCTGGAGGGTCATCAAGTAAATGAGCAAAAAGCTGAGAATCGTCAAGAGGGTGAATCCCACGGAAAATGCCCTAAACTTCATCCTTTTTTGAGCTTCTTCCACCGCTTTTTTGTACTCGAGCTCTATGGTCTTATCGAATGGAAGTATCGCAACTGCGACCTTAAGATTCGTCAAACTGGCACTCGCACCTATTCCGCTTTCCACAATATTTTTAACCTCTTTGAGTATTTCGTCTTTGTTCATGCTTCTGAAAACCATTGAAGAAGCGTCCGCTATTACAGATATGGACACCGATTCAATCTCGCCCTCTTTGTTCTCCATGATCCTTTCGTATACCTCATTCAGCTCATAATTGACCACACTCGATTTCCTCTCGTAAGTCCCAGTCCCTTCACCTGTCATATATTGATATCCCGGTGGAATATTAGATTCCGTGCCAACCGCACCTCCACCAGGAGACATGTTCACAGCCTTTTCCTCTTCCGTTTGCTGGCTCCTAACGAGCCCCCCTTTCCTATCCGGTTTTTCGTACTTCTTCATCTCCGTTTCAAGTTTCTTCCAATCCAACTTCACATCCGCTATGACATCAACGTTTCCATCTCCAAAGAGCCTTTCCAAAGGAGCCAATATTTTCTTCTTGTAATAATTCTCAAGGTTCATCTTCAATTCTAACTTGCTCGTGGCTACCATGGCTTCTTTGCCCGAAAGTACCCTATCACTCAAGACCCTTGAATATTGGTCGATGACCTTTACGTTCTCGAGTTTCAAACCTTCAACGGCCCCGGCGACGAGTTCCATTATTCCCTTTATCTGATTGTTGGAAAGCTGAACACCTGGCTCAAGGACGACGAGAACGGAAGCACGCGGTTCCTTCATCTCGCCGCGCACGTAATACGTGTATTTTGGAAGGACCAAATGGACCCTGGCAGCTTTTATGCCCTTTATGGTCATTATGCTCCTCTCGAGCTCTCCTTGAAGTGCTATCTGATATCTCACCTGCTTATCGAAGCTCGTGGCACCGAGCCCCGTCTCTTCTACGAGCTCAAAACCTTTTATAGAAGCCCCAAGAACGCCAGCCGATGCCAATTTCATCCTGACCTCGTAAACGTTGTATCTAACGGGTATAAATATCCTATTTCCAGCTCCAACCCTGTAGGGAATCCCCATCTCATCCAGTTTGTTCGTTATATTTCCCGCTTCTTCGTCGGAAACTCCCCCAATGAGCAGAACATAGGGCGGGTTTAAAGCGAATATGACACCAACGATAACAGAGACCGCCACGGCGATTATGAGACCCCCAATAACCACCCTTTGAGCAGGAGAAAGACCAGCCCACCAATTCTTCAACTTATCCAAATATCCCTTCAGCCTCTCCCACCAATTCACCTTCTTATCACCTCTTCAGGGCTATTTTACCACCACTTTGTGAATATTCTTAAAGATCTGTAATCCAGAATCAAGTGAATCAACACACCAAAGAACGCGGAAAAACCCACAAATGTGCTATCGCGCAATGGCAAAAGTATTCCATAAACGCTCCAAAGCCAAACCGCGCCTCCATATATAACTCCAAAGGTGATCGTGTGCAGAAAACCTCTGTGCCTCAGAAGCTTCAACATGTAACCCAAAAGAAAGCCCCCAACACAAGCTGTAAAAATGGCCGCAAGAATGGCTAAATCACCGAACCTTCCTGTGAAAACCTTCCAAAGCCTCGTTTTATAGATCGTTATTAAAAAAGCCGCTGGAAACAAGGAATGTAGAAACCACCTAATAGGAGCGGTTTCTGAATCCACGTCGGGTAGATCGGAGCCTATTATGTAAGCGAGGTATGAGATTAAAAGAACCTCAAGGACTGGCTTGAACATGAAACCCAAAGCCTTGGAAGCGTAAAAATACATGAGGTAAAAGAGCGGGTATATGAGCATGGCGGTGAGCAGGTGCCCTCTTATCCCTGGCATTCTCACTCCATCCCCTCTGTGTACTTCTTAATACCCGCAATTATGTTTTCGTCCTCCACTCCCAATGCCGATATTTCTTCCTTACCAAGAAGCTTGCCGAGTTCTTCTTTGGTGAACATCTCAAGCAGGGTGGTTCCCGTCTTCTCCGATCTCATCTTCAAATCCCACTTGAGTCTATCACTTGCATCCTCAGCCACAACCACGAGCTTCTCATCTTTTTGTGCTCTCATATAAGC
>JALWSA010000034.1 GCA_026993805.1 Thermotogaceae bacterium
CAGAACGGAAAAACAGGAAGATTTCGGGCCCGTCGGAAAGCTCAGGGCGATCATAGAATGCCACCAGAACATCCCTTGTAACCCGTGTGAAGCGGTCTGTCCGACGGACGCCATAAGCATGGGCGGAAACATAAACGGCATCCCGCACATAGACTACGAAAAGTGCGTTGGATGCGCCATGTGCGTCATGAAGTGTCCCGGTCTTGCAATATTCATGGTTCAGGAGCAGGATGAGTACTCGATAGTGGGAATACCGTACGAATTTGAGCCACTCCCGGAAAAGGGCCAGAAAGTCATTGTGATGGACAGAGAAGGGAAGGAAGTGGGAGAAGGCGTCGTTCAAAGAGTTATGAGAAACAGAAAGGAAAAGACACATGTTGTCTTCGTGATGGTCGAGAGGGGACTAGAAAGGGTCGTGAGACACTTCAGATTGCCAACGCCGGAAGAAGAAGAGATAGTATGCCGGTGCGAAGAAGTGACGAAGAAGGATGTTGAAAGGACAATAGATATGGGAATAACAGATTTCGAAGAACTCAGAAGATTTTTGAGAATAGGCATGGGGCCATGTGGCGGCAGAACATGCAGGCTTGTTGCACTTGGAATCCTTGCAAGGAAAACCGGAAAGTCCATGGAAGAGCTAACCGGAATGACCCTGCGTCCACCATCCATGCCGGTTCCCTTCTCTGCCATACTGCGGGGTGATGAGAAATGAAAGAAAGCTACAGAATATGCATCGTCGGCGGGGGAATAATAGGAACTTCCGTCGCTTTCCACCTTGCAAAGTTCGGTGAAAACAGGGTCGCGGTGTTTGAAAAGAGCTACATCTCTTCCGGTGCAACGGGAAGGTGCGGCGGCGGGATAAGACAGCAGTGGAGCGCGAGAATGAATGTCCGCCTTGCAATGAGAAGCGTGAAGCTCTTTGAAAGATTCAAAGAAGACACGGGAATGGACATAGAGTATACGCAGGGCGGATACCTTCTGATGGCCTATTCAGAGGAAGAAGCAGAAAAGTTCGAAAAGAATGTGAAAATGCAGAGAGAAGAAGGGCTCGATGTCGAAATTCTCACTCCCGAGATGGTGAAAGAAAGGTATCCCTACATAAACACGGACGGGCTTGTCCTGGCAACATTCTGCCAGACGGACGGTCACGCAAACCCGCACCTTGCAAACCTGGGCTATGCTCTTGCGGCCCGAAAGATGGGCGTTGACATATACACCCACACGAAGGTCGAAGACATCATCGTTGAGGGGGGCAAAGTCATGGGGGTCGTTACTGATAAAGGAACATTTCGGTGTGAAGTAGTCGTTAACGCGGCCGGTGGATGGTCAAGGGAAGTGGCGAAGATGGCGGGCCTCGATTTTCCGACCACGAGCTACCGCCACCAGATATTCGTAACAGAGAGCCTTGAAAACTTCTTCCCGTTCATGGCCATATCCTTCGATGGGAACTTCTACATGCGTCAGACAAAGCATGGACAGTTCATAATGGGGCAGGGAGATCCGGATGAAAAACCCGGAATAAACAGAAATGTCACTTACAGGTTCGAAAAAGAGATGGCAAAGAAGATGACAGGAATCTTTCCATTCCTGAAGAATGTCAGAATAATAAGACACTGGGCAGGGTGCTACAACATGTCACCGGACGCCCAGCCCATAATAGGGTGCTCAAAGCAGGTTGACGGCTTTTGCTACGCTGTTGGATTTTCCGGGCATGGGTTCATGCTCGCACCGGCCGTAGGAGAAGCTCTGGCAGAACTCATACTTTATGGAAAGCCAAGAAAAGTGGACATATCGTACCTTGACATTGAGAGGTTCGAAAAGGGTATATCGGAAATGGAAAAGAATGTCGTTTGAACGCTGAAGAAGCTGTGCTAAAATATACCGCGCACTGGGGCGTGGTGTAGATGGTAGCACACTGGACTTTGGCTCCAGTGGTGGAGGTTCGAGTCCTCCCGCCCCAGCCATCTAAACTCCGAGAGTGTAAAAAGAAAAGCCGGCGCCTGTGCGCCGGCTTTACGATACTTTCTGAATCAGACTCTCTTGATCCGCCCTTTCTACGACAACTTTTCCGTCTTTCACATCTATCATGACCGTGTCCCCTTCGTTTATCTCGCCCGAGATGAGTTTTTTCGCAAGCGGGGTTTCCACTTCTCTTTCTATGACTCTTCTCAAAGGACGCGCACCGAATGCCGGATCGTATCCTTTGTTCGCAAGGTATTCTTTTGCCGCGTCGGATATCTGGAGCTTGAGTTTTTTGTCTTTGAGCCTTTCCTGGAGCCTGTTTATCATTAGCTGGACTATCTGTTTTACATGTTCTTTCTTCAAAGGTTTGAATATAACGACTGAGTCTATCCTGTTTATGAACTCAGGTCTGAAGTATCTCTTGAGCTCTTCGCGTACCATCTCTTCTATTTCGTCGAAGCTCTTTCCCCTTTCAAGGTTTCTCAGTATTATGTCGCTTGCTATGTTGCTCGTCATGATTATTATCGTGTTGCGGAAGTCCACGGTGTTTCCTTTTCCATCCGTAAGTCTTCCGTCGTCGAATACCTGAAGGAGCACATTGAAGACTTCCGGATGCGCTTTTTCCACTTCATCGAGCAGGACCACACTGTAAGGTCTTCTCCTTACTGCTTCCGTGAGCTGACCGCCTTCTTCGTATCCGACATATCCTGGAGGCGCTCCTATGAGTCTTGAGACGCTGTGTTTTTCCATGTACTCGCTCATGTCTATTCTTATCATAGCTTCTTCGCTTCCAAACAGAACTTCCGCCAAGGCTTTTGCAAGTTCTGTCTTTCCAACACCCGTTGGACCAAGGAACAGGAATGTTCCTATTGGGCGTTTTGGATCCTTTATTCCGGCTCTTGCTTTCCTTATGGTGTCGGCTATGACCCTGACCGCTTCTTCCTGATCTATTATTCTTCTGTGTATCAGATCTTCGAGATTGAGGAGTTTTTCCCTTTCTGACTGGACCATCTTGCTCGCCGGTATCCCGGTCCAGCTCTCCACGACCTTTGCCACGATATTTTCATCGACCACATCAGTCTCGCGGTATCCAATCTCTTTCTTGAGCTCTTCGTGCTCTTTTTTCTTCTTCAAAAGCTCTTGTTTCTTCTCTGCTGCCTGCCTGTAATCTCCCTTTATCGTCAGATCGTTTATCTGGTCTTCGAGTTCTTCAATTTCTTTTTCCATTGCCGCAAGCCTTGGATCCTTCATGTGTTTTGATAGTCTAACCTTCGATGCCGCTTCATCTATTAGGTCTATCGCCTTATCCGGCAGGAATCTATCAGTTATGTAACGTGCCGAGAGTTTTGCGGCGGCTTCTATGGCTTCGTCGGTTATCTTCACATTGTGGTGTTTTTCGTAAACCGGCCTTATACCTTTTAATATATCTATGGTCTCTTCGACACTCGGCTCTTCGACATACACCGGCTGGAAGCGCCTTGCAAGAGCCTTGTCCTTTTCTATGTACTTTCTGTACTCTTCCACGGTGGTGGCTCCTATCGCGCGAAGCTCGCCCCTTGCAAGAGCGGGTTTCAGAAGGTTAGCCGCGTCCATGGCACCTTCTGCGGCTCCCGCACCGACTATGGTGTGAAGTTCGTCTATAAACAGGATGACTTTGTCTCCGAGTTTCTTTATTTCGTCTATCACGCCTTTCAGCCTTTCCTCGAATTCTCCCCTGTACTTCGAACCTGCGAGCATCCTTCCCATGTCGAGCATCAAGACTCTCTTCCCTTTGAGCTCATCCGGCACCTCTCCTTTGACTATCTTTTGCGCAAGCCCTTCGACTATCGCGGTCTTACCAACTCCAGGATCTCCCACAAGAACTGGGTTGTTCTTGGTCTTTCTCGAGAGTATTTCTATGACCCTTTGGAGCTCTTTCTGGCGCCCTATTACGGGCATGAGTTTTCCTTCTTTAGCAAGTTTAGTAAGATCTACCGTGTATTTTGCAAGGGCGCTTTCCTGGTCGAGTTCGCCGCTCTCTTGCAATTTCTTAACTTCAGAGAGAACCTTCTCGTAATCGAGTCCGAAGCGTCTCAAAAGCCCGTAAAGCGATGTTCCAGTCTCAAGCAGCAAAGCGAGCAAAAAGTGAAGCGGTGAAACTTTCCTGTCCCCGAGCTTTAACGCTTCTTTTCTCGCAGCTTCCAGGACTCTTGCGAGCTCTTTCGAGATGTAGATCTCGTCGGAATCGCCGTAATAAACACCGTAATAGCCTCTGGAAGCTTCTTCGAGCTCGGAGAGAAGGAGCATAGTATCCACACCTAACTCTTTCATAACCTTTACTGCTTCGTTCTCTCCGTCCTCTATTATGGCCGCGAGTACATTCTCGGGCCTCATGAGATTCTGCCTTCTCATTCTCAAACTCTCCGAAGCTCTCTGCATTATTTCCATCATCTTCTCGTTGAGATTTCTCAACATGCTACCACCTCCGAGTCATATTTTATCACTCGCCATATTAGACTGCTAAGTTTTGGGTGGGTTCAAATTGCATTGTGGGTTTTCCAATTAGGCATTGAAAATTTGGCTCCTCAAAAACGCGTAAAACAACGTTGAGAGTCACCGTTTAACCTCCTTAGATAACTTCTTGACAACGCGAGTAAAAGCGAATTATATTTGTTAAAGAACTCACATATCTGTTTCTATGAAAACCGCTTAAAAACTCATTAAGCTTTTAAATCAAATCCTCACCAAGGGGGGTCGTGGTATGAAAAAACTCATATCTGTGATGCTCTTGGTTACACTTGGATATGCAGCCCTGGGATTCAACATCCAATGGAGCATAGACAACGCCCTTTCGACAAACGGGCGCGTTGT
>JALWSA010000035.1 GCA_026993805.1 Thermotogaceae bacterium
CCTGAGATGATTTGACTATGTTTTCAGGGAGCTTTTCGAGGGGAATTCCAAGTGCTTCTGACATCTCTTCAGACCATTTCCGCTTTTCGAGATCGTAAAGCCCGCCCAGATTTCCAGCAGAAGAGTGATCTATTACGAGATTTCCCGTGAGCAGGTATATTATGTAATCTTTCGGCGTTACGAACTTGTATGTCTTTTTCCAGATATCTGGCTCGTGGTTTTTTATCCACAGAATCTTCGTAAAGCCGAAATAGCTGTCAACATAATTTCCGGTTATAGAGAAGAGCTTTTCTTTTGGAATGTTTTCTTTCACCCAGCGTGTCTCTTCAACTGCCCTTCTGTCCATCCAGATTATGCAAGGCCGGAGCGGCTCCATTTTTTCATCTACGGGGATTCCAGATCCCCCGTAAAGTCCGCTTATGCCCATTCCTGCTATTTTTTTCACATCGACATTTTCCGAGATTTCCTTCAGCACGGCTGTGACGGCATCTACCCATACCTTGGGCCATTGTTCGGCCCAAAAAGGTTTTGGAGTTAAAACATCGTATTCTTTTGAAGCTTGAAATATTACGTTTCCGTCTTCGTCCACGACCACGCCTTTGGTGCCGGTTGTGCCTATATCTATACCTATGAGATAGACCATTCTCTCACCCTCTCGAGGTAATTTTTAATAGCTCTTCTTTCGCTCTCTATCAGTATTCTGCTTGGCTTTCGCGGAAATCCAATATCGTATCCAAGGAGTGCGAGTGCGAACTTGTTCGCCCCCAAGAATGCAGGGTGGCCGGATACATTCCTGATGACTTCGTCAAGGACCTCTTGTAGATTTACGGCTTTTTCATAGTCACCCGTTTCGAGACTCTCGAGGAGAGTTTTGAGCAATTTTGGAAAGACATTCGAAGTTCCTGAGACTTGGCCATCGGCACCACGGATTATGTAGGCTATGATGAGATTATCGAAGCCGCCATATATTAGAAAGTCCTTGCCCAGGCGCTTTTTGAGGAATTGAACGATCCAAGGTCTTGCATCCGAATCCTTCATTCCCACAACGTTTGGGGCTCTTTCTACTATTTCGAGGATATGATCGGGCTCTATTCTGTTTCCGGTGAATCCTGGTATGTTGTATATGAGCAATTTGGCTTCTTTGAGCGCTTCTGCTACATCTACAAAGTAATCCACGATGGCTCTATCGTCTTGTTTGAAATAGTAGGGAGCAACGACGGATAGTTTTTTGATCCCGAGCGAGAGTGCATGCTCGCCAAGTTTCAGGGTGTCTTTGAAATTCGCGGCTCCCACATGGGCTATAATCTCCACTTCTCCTTCAAAGTTTTCTTTGATGAATTCTAAAAGTCTCATTCTCTCATCGATGCTCATCATCGGAAATTCTCCGTTTGTCCCTCCTACCATGAACGCATCCACGCCATTTTTGATCAAATCTTTAAGAAAGCGCTTGTATTCATTGTCTAAAACCATATTTCCGTCTTGATCGAATTTCGTCATAATAGCGCATATTAGCTTCTTCATGGTGACGCCTCCTCTCATCCTCCGTAACCGAATATTCTTGGAAGCAGCAGCACAAAATCAGGCCAGTAGGTTACGATCATCAAAGCTGCAATTTCGATTGGTATCCAGTAGATGATCATCTCTTTGAAGACATCCTTGAGAGGTGTTCCGCTTATTGCGCTCGTTATGTATCCCGTCTGACCGTACGGCGGTGTGTCCAGCGCCATCATGAGGTTCATGGTGGTTATTACGCCGAAATGCACTGGATCCACACCTGCTGATTTCACTATCGGGAATATTATGGGTATGACCATAAGCTGAATAATGGATACATCGATGAACATGCCAAGGAGGAAGTAAAGCAGGTTCACACTCAAGAGAAGGATCCACTTGTTTGAAAGAAGACCGGCACTTATGAAAGCGTTCGTTATGAGCTCGGGTACTCTTTCGAGAGAGACGATGTAGGTAACTATATAAGCCGCAGCGACTATACTGCTGATGTATCCCATCATGAAGAGGGTCTTTTTGATGATCGTATAGAGCTTTTTCCATCCAAGGCTTTTGTATATCAGAAAGCTTATGAGTATGGAATACGCCGATACCACAGCAGCAGCTTCCGTCGCTGTGAACACACCTCCGTATATTCCCCAGAGAAGGAGAGCTGGGGCCAAGAGTGCGGGGAAGGATTGAACAAATCCTCTCCAGAGAAGCGGGAGAGGGGTCTTTTGCCCTGCTGGATAGTTTCTCACTTTTGAAAGTATGTACACCATGATCATTTCAACGGCTGCAAGGAGAAATCCTGGTAGAAAACCTGCCAAGAAGAGATATCCCAGGGAGACACCCGTCAGCATGGAGTATATGACCATCGGTATGCTTGGAGGGATTATGGGACCTATTGTAGCGGATGCAGCTGTTACCGCGCAGGCGAAAGCGCCATCGTAGCCGGCGTCTTGCATGGCTTTGATCTCTATCGTGCCTATTCCAGCCACATCGGCTAATTCCGAACCGCTCATACCAGCGAAAATAACACTTGCCAGGATATTCGCATATCCAAGTCCGCCCTTTATTCCGCCCATAGCCCTTTGGATGAAATCGAACATCTTTCTCGTTATATCACAATCGTTCATTATGTTCGCAGTGAACACAAAAAGCGGTACTGCAATCAGCACTATTTGGGAAGAGAAATGAATCGCAAGGAGGTCGGTTATACCGCCGAGACTGTAGCCCGATAGCATCAGGTATATGATTCCACCCGCTATCATGGCGAAGACCAGGGGGTATCCGAAGAGAAACATCAATCCGAACACGAGGGTAAAGGCCATCAATCCCATGGTTTCTCCTCCTCGGGCATCTTTTCACCTTTGACGAGTTCCCTGATTTCGTAATAGATGAATTTGGCGTTATGAACTAAAACGAGCGCCATGAAAATGGGAAACACCATAAAGAGGTATGTCCAGGAGATCTTCAGGATATGGGATTCTATGAAGCTGTACGAAATGAGTTCCCTAATAACCGGAACGAAGGAGATCACGAAGAGCGAACTTACGAAAATATCGAACACCAGGTCTATAACGAGTTGAGCCTTTCTTGGGAGCATATCGTAGATTATGTTGAACCTTATGTGACCCCTATACCGGCGTGCCAATGCCGCGCTTAAATACACGGTCCAGACGAAGCTGTACATGGTGATCTCATGGAGAAGTGGAGAGGGCATGTTTAAAACGTACCTCATGAAGACTTGAGCTGTCATGCTCAGGAATAGCACCAAGAAAACGAAAGCGTTGAAGTGAAGCTCGAGAAAGTCCAGAACCTTTTTTAGCCAATTTCTCATGTACAATCCCTCCAAGATTTTTTAAAAGGCGTGGGGACTGGCCCCACGCCCGTGAGTGGATTCTCATCCAAGGATCAGTAGTTCTGAATCTTCTCGTACATTCCTTCGCCCCAGAGTTTATCGAATTCAGGTTTGCTGTAGAACTCTTTGGCGTGCTCCATGAACGCTTCTTTGTTTGGAACGATTATCTCCATTCCCTGCTGTTTGAAGAAGTTTATCAGCTTGGCTTCCTGTTCGAGAACGAGGTAGTTCATGTAGTACCTGGCAACTTCCATACCCCTCTTGACATAGTATTTGTACTTGTCGGGAAGTTTTTCCCAGAATTTCTCGTTTATGACTGGCTGGAGTATGGAGATAAGGTGATCCGTGAGGACGATGCAGTGGGTGACTTCGTAGAATTTCTGAGCGTAGTCAGTCGGAAGTGGGTTGTCCTGACCATCTATCACGCCGGTTTTGAGACCAAGGTACACTTCTGTGAAGTCCATCGGGGTTGGATTCGCACCCAAAGCCCTTCCAACATCGAGCCAAGCCTTGGAGTTCGGCATTCTCAGTTTAACACCCTTTAGGTCTTCGGGTTTGTAGACCGGGCAGGCTTTCTTGGTGAGATCGAGTTCTCTGGTTCCCAGGTACCACGTGTCGAGGACTCTGAGACCAGTCTTTTTCAGCAGTTTGTCGTAGAGTTTTTGGACCAGCGGACTGTTCATAACCCTGTACATGTGGTCTAAATCCCTGAAGACATAAGCTGCGTTGAAGACTCCGAATTCCGGAACGCCCAGATCGACGAACCATGACGGTCCAGTATCGAGCACTATCTGTATCTCTCCGCGCATGACTCCCGTCAGCTGTGTTCTCTGGTCGCCAAGCTGACCGGAGTGATAGATCTCCACTTTTATGTCCCCGTTGCTCAGTGTCTCAACGATCTCTTTGAACTTCTCCGCCGCTTTAACTTGAGGTTGAGCCGGTCCAGCAACCGTCGCAACCCTGATGACATAGCTGGCTCCGAAGAGTGCGACCACTGAAAGGATCAATGCACCAACAAGGAGCTTTTTAAACATCAAACCACCTCCCCACATGGAATTGGTTTCTTACTCAAACGATTGCGTAAAACATTATACGAACATTGTATGGGATATCAAAATAGGAATATTTTTGAATATATCGTTTTGTTGAGGATTATTGAATTCAATCTCGTGAATTCTCACTTCCATGAAATTCGGTGTAGCAGAAGGATATGTTAATATAATATCGCAAACGATTGAGTAAAAATATCAAAAGGAGGCGTCCAATATGAAAAAACGAAAGGTGGGGATAATAACCTTTTCGGATGGAAGGAAATTCGTACATGAAGAGCTTTTGGAGATGAACAAAAAGTTCCAAGAAAAACTCGCCAAAGCCCTTGAAAGTACTGGTGAAGTAGAAG
>JALWSA010000036.1 GCA_026993805.1 Thermotogaceae bacterium
CCTTCCATCCGGTAAATAGTACTTTCCAAATATTTCGAATCCAAACAAATAGAAATTTCCCCCAATGTAAGGCACGACATCCAGTAACTCATCCAACATGGCGCCGCCTTCAACACCCATACCATATGAATCCCCATCATACCTAAATCCCAAACTCCCAAAAATGTTAAAGCTCAACTCCTGACTCAACGTATAAAACACCTGAGCTTCGCCGTTAAGCGATACAAATGGCATGAGATTTCTTCTGTCCTGAACAAGGGCAAAAACGCCGTAATCTTCCCCTTTGAAAACACCTACTCCAGCCATCAGAGATTCAAATATCCTTCCCTTAATTCCAACACCCAGCTGGTAACTCAGATTGCTTTCTTGCCTGAACCACCCCAAAACCGCATACGCTCTTCTCGCCTCGTCCACCTTCGTCTTCTCAACTTTCGCTACACTGCCGAAATAAAGCTCTAAAATTATGTCTCTTGAACTCACAACTGCAATTCTTTCCGTTTGAAATCTCACAGAAGATTCACTGAGAACGAGATCATCCTTCTTGAGTGTTAGATGAAGCGTCCCTTTTGAGAGAGACACTCCGAATGAAATGTTAGAATCACCGTTTTTCACCTTCGCCTCAGACTTTTTTCCTTCCATAAGAGGAAGCACTCCCATGAAAATCGCCCTTTTCTCCTCCTTTAAAGCTACTTCAACCAAATCTTTCAAAAAGAGCCTCTCATCTTCCGTCATAAAGGTTAATTCATCGCCGAACGAAAATTTTCTGGCACTCGTGACCTTCTTAAACAGCTTCTGAGAATAATCGTCTAAAATGATCAGCCTGTAAAAGACAAAATACTGCTTTCTGGGAACATCTATTTGCTTTATGAGCCCCTCAAGCTTTTCAATGGTTTCTTCGTTGCCAAATATCACAACGGCATTCGAGCCGGCTTGGGCAAGATAATCCGTATATCCCACGAGAAGGCCTATGACCATATCCGAAGATATGTTATTGAGCTTCACAACCTTCATTTCACCGAAACTGACCACTTTAGATCTCTGGAAAACGACGTAGTATCCCTTTCTTTTTACCCAGTCGTATTCCGTGCCAGCCAGCATCAAATTCAAAGCCGTTTCCAAAGAAACATCGTGCATTTCTAAAGACACTTTCCCTATGATGCTCGAAGGAAATACGATGGGAACTCCATATAGGGTTGAAAGCTCATAAAGGGCTTCTCTCAAATTTTCATCGACAAAGTTTATGTCAATGGAGAACAGGCAAGTGGCTATTAAGAAAATCAGAAATAACATCCACCTCTTCATTTTCCACCACCCACTCTCGTGCATCGCGCTATTATGATGATCTCCTTATGCAACCTCTCATAGCTTTCCGCCTTGAACAGATAACCCAAAATTGGAATGTCTCCCAAAAGTGGCAGTTTCTTCTCAACCTTAGTATAGGTCTCATATCCTATCCCACCTATTACCTTTTCTTCAGCCATCTTCATTACCACCGTCCCTGAAAACTCCTGCTCCGAAGTATCTGGAATGTATTGATCACCGATGAGCCCATTGGAAATTATTCTCTCACTCAAAACCACTTTACCGCCGCTCAACACCGTGGGAACCAATTCGATCTGGATTCCAACATTAAAACTCTTCAGAATTTTCTTGTCATCTTCCTCCACAACCACACTTCTCGTTGTCTTAACGGATACAGTCGCCTTCTTCCCATTCAAGACCACCACTTTTGGATTTGCTAAAAGCCTCGCTTCTCCAGACTGAAGCAGAGTCCTCAAATTGAACACAGACTCTATATTCCCAGACCTGTATATGACGTCGAACTCCTCTCCAAGAAATCCCAGCGAAAGATTCTCATTCTGCCCGCCTTTTTCAAATGTCCATGGCAACTCCCACTTTTCAGCGCTTCTCCCATTTATCTCAACAACTTTTACCTCCACGAGAATCTGATCATTCGGAACATCCATTCTGTTGAGAACCTCAGCAACCCTGCTCGCAATCTTGGGAGGAGCTGTTATCACCACGATGGAGGAATCCTCCGAACTCGAAAAGACATACTTTTTCATAACATCTGGAAGCATTTTTATCAAATCGCTACCACTCAAACCCTTAGTTCTGTAAATATATGTTCTTGAAAGTGTGAGAAAACTTGGGCTCTCTGGATCGGGAACACCGACAAAATAGACATCCCCTATCTTCACCCACTGGTATCCATATGGCATGAGCACGAGATCCAAAACCTTCTCAAAAGGCATATTGTGTGCTTCCAAAGTAACGAAACCCACCACATTTTGATCATAAATTATGGGTTTTCCAACCTGATAAGAGAGCTGCATGAGAGCATCCCTTATATCCGTTTGAAAGAAACTCACATCTATATTTTGACCCCTACCCACAAACGAAACAAAGATGAGAAAAAGCAGTACTGCGAATGCTTTTTTCATCCAATCACTCCTTCCATGGCAGCGGTTGCTCTGTCCACTCTTTTTCACCATACACTCTGTATCGCAGGAATACGGCGTTCTTCGCCTGCTCATATGTCAAAGTGTGCTTAAACTCCACCTTCTTACTCTCGCCTGGTAAAACCATAAAACTTTTGACCAGAACGTTATCTCCAAGGGCCTTCCTTTCGATCACAGAAAACTCAAGACACATTTTTCCTGTGTTCCTTATGAGAAGCTCACCCGTGGACGTATCGGATGAATAGGATGTCATCTCGACTTCAAAAGATGGGGGCATGCTGCCCTTCCTTACGACGACCACACCACCTTTAACAACCCTGAGCTCCTTCTCGCCCCGAACCTCTATACGATAAACATTATCCCCACTCTCAAGTTTGGCTTTTCTGGGATCCAAAACGAGGAAGAAATTCATGCCAGAATAAGGCATAAGCCACGTTTTCGATGGAAAGATTCTTATAGGAGACTTTATACCAACCTCGATTTGAAATCTATTCTCGGTGAGATTCTGTATTCGGAACTTCGCGTTGATCGGTCTATCTGC
This sequence comes from Thermotogaceae bacterium, assembly GCA_026993805.1. Lineage (GTDB taxonomy): Bacteria > Thermotogota > Thermotogae > Thermotogales > Thermotogaceae > JALWSA01. Next base: position 3,004 of record JALWSA010000036.1, read on the forward strand.
TTTGAAAAACATTATATCCGGTTCTATGGAAACTGCATCGCCTTTGAAAGTATGCTCAGGACCCTTGAAACTGAAGGACTTCGCTATTCTCATTTTCTGAGATACTGCTTCCAGCTGGAGTATGAGATCTCCCGAAGGTAGTACGGATGGCGTGTACAAAGTCAAAGTTCCTTCTAACGATGGGAAAACCACGAATTCAGAACTATCGAGTTTGTATGTAGCGACTACCCTACCAAGCTTCCTGGATATTATCCTCGCTTCTCCATTGGGAGCGAACACGAGATTTCCATCGTTTCTAAGTTTGATCTCAACTATTGTACCGAAGTCCCCGTACTTTCTCTTGAAGCTCTCAGACACTCCCTCAGAAGACAAACTGTAAGCCTTAACTCCTGAAACTTTAATGTCCAAAATCCTTCTATTTTGAACGTTCACCAATATGATCGCCATTATTTTCAAATTTATCAGAATATTACCCCTCTTTATTGCATTCCCCTCAAAACTTATAGCAGCAAAGCCCTGTGCTCCTTTGTAGTCGGCGGGAATCTTTATCTTTACGGGCATCTCATAAACCTCTCCCGGCTTCAACCTGAGCTCTGTGGAAGGAAGTGTTATGTAATTTCTCAAGCTATAAGGATAGCCGGGCTTGTCGTAGATATAAACCCCATTTACTATCACAAAATCTTTCAGAGCCATTTTCACGTAATCTCCATTTGGTCCTGCCGTAAGGCGCAGATTTAGAGTGACCTCCTGACCCGGCTTGGCATCTACCCAATTCACCAAAGGATAAACGTTCAAGCCAAAAGAAATAGAAGCGATCATCACCAAAACCAGCAGCATCAATTTTTTCATCTTCTCAACCCCTTGTACTCAATTAAAGGGAGGGGAGTTACCCCCTCCCTTTAAGTTTACTACTAACCATCTTTAGAAAGTAACCGTAGGATTGAAGATTATGTTGTAAACGAACTTGTACTCTCCAGCCGGCAGATCTTTCTTCGCTTTGAACATGAATCCAAGCCCCATCGATTGTGACACAGTGTTATCGTTCTCCCCATCGTAGCTTGTATGATTCGGAAGTATTATTTCTTCTCCAAGCTGCGCCCATCTGTCCGTTGGATAGTATGTTGCGAGCTGTGGCGAATATTCATAAAACCTATACCAGACTTCAAGCAACCCTTCCTGTACATATGTGTATCTTTCTACCCTGTCTTTGTCCCACATTTCTCCTTCTACTCTTACTTTCAAATCCGCATTCGTAATCATTACGAAGAACGTGAAGGCCGCGTCGTTAACAGGATCATATGTATAAGGTATATCGTAATCCTCTATTTGTACATTCTTATCATAGTTCGTTATAGAATCTATCGTAAGCCACTGATGCACTCTTACTATCGCATTTCCTGTGAGTGTTGCTCCATCTTTGAATGTCCTCCCATTATAATCCGCACCGGCAAAAGCTGCAGCAACTACTGTCAGAACGCAGAGCAACGCAAGCACCTTTTTCATCATATCACCGCCCTTTGAAGGCTCTTATACACCCCCACTTACGTCAGAAGGTAACGGTGGGGTTAATCACAACCTCAAAGCCGAGTTCGTATGTCCCAGCTGCAAGATCCTTATTTACAACCACATTCTTAGCAACAAGCTGGTAATCTCCATCTACAACATTCTCAAAGTGGTATGAGTAACCTTCTTTGGTTCCCGTCTTTTCACCCATTTCCTCATTGCTAAGTACAAAATCGTCGTAGGAAACAAGTTCAGTGTAATCATCGGGGTTAATTGGCTGACCATTGAAGCTGGCGGACACAAACACTACATCAACCGTAACCGTAGCATTGGAATCAATGGTGAGAGTTCCAAATACCATATCTCCTTGTTCACCGTAGTCGTATATGTCGTTGTCCTGAGTGATCAAAGAAGCATCAAGCCACTGGTGCACTCTTACCGTTACCTCTCCTTGAAGCGTTGCATTCTCGAAATCTCCTCCCCAGTGCTCAGCAAAGAGTGCCAGAGCAACCACCACAAAGAGCGCCACAAGAACTTTCCTCATGAAAAATCCCTCCTCCTAAAAAGTTTTGGTTTTTGGGAAACCTCGCTTTTATGATGTGCCATGACAACTTAAAAAGTGAGTTAAAAGTCACTTAATAGATAAATTAACGATCACTTAATTTTCAACTTAATCATTCACAAACTTGCGCGTATACGTTAAAAGCGCTTCTTTGAAGTCTCTAACTCCACCGTTGTTCTTCTTAAAGATACAACCACTCTCGTAATCCCTACTTCAGCAAAATAAGAGGGCCCCTAAAAGGGCCCTCTTAGATAAAGACCGGCTCTTTTTCAAAATGCCGTCCACCAAGCCGGATATGACAGTCCACCACCGAACTCGTCCAAGAAGGTGTAGGTCGCTCCCTGGGAAATCGTTCCAGATATCGGTATATTGGTTCCGTTTACAACGGCCACTCCATAGACAGTGGTGTCCGTGCTGGCAGGCTCTGCAAGCTCATACATAAGGAGTACCTGACCGGCCGGTATATTCCAGCCAAGCGTTTGACCGGCCTGATCAGCTGTTTGGACGGCCAGATCAACCACTTTTCCTTCACTGTAGTAATAGTATGGAGAGACCAGGTGGAGAACATCTGAAGCGTTTTTCATCTCCGCCACGAGCGTTATTTCCGTATCGAAGAGTACCGTATCAACCGAGACTCCCGCTGAAAGGCTCGTGGCATAGCTTGTTCCTGTCTGCTCCTCCATCCTAAGGATGACCGTGTTAATCTCAAAGAGGTCCGGACCTCCCACTATCACTTCGTACTCATCAGGATCTATTCCGTGGAATTCGGCAACTCCATATGCATCAGTAGCGGCATAGTAATCTGATCCTATTCCGCTCTTTCTCTTGAGGGTCACGAGTGCCGCTGGTATCCCAAAACCGCCGTCCTTCGATTTAACGACCACATAGTAATCTGAACCACTGTAGCGCTCCGGATCCTGTTCAAGAGCGGCTGCAACATCTATCCTTCCATAGCCAGAATCACAATCCCATCCCGGAGATTCTATATCGGCAGCAGAATTCTCTATCATCTTCTTTATTTGATAGGGCGTGGCATCCGGATATTTTTGTTTCAAGAGTGCTACAAGAGCCGAAACATGAGGTGTCGCCATGGAAGTTCCGCCCCAGAATGCATAAGGTCTTCCGTAGATTCCTCCGCTTGCAGCCGAACCCCTCGGGATGCTTGAAAGAACGTTCACACCTGGCGCCGCAACCGACAGATAATCCCCTCTATTCGAGAAATCGACTATCTCGTCACGGGCGGTTGACGCCGCAACAGCGATAACCCCAGGGTAAGCTGACGGGTAGTGCCAATGCTGATCTGTATGCCCATTCCCAGCCGCAGCTACAAAGGCAACGCCATGGCTCAGTGCGTAATCCACAGCTGCTTTCAGAGTGTAAGAATAGCCTCCTCCACCCCAGCTGTTCGAAAGAACGTCTGCTCCATGATCAACAGCCCAGATTATTCCTTTGGCCACGTTTTCATCACCCACGTAATAGTAGCTCCTATGATCTGCTGTTCCTTTGAATATGACTATGGACATTACCTTCGCACCGTACGAGAGTCCCACGACTCCCTGACCGTCTTTCTTGGCAGCTATGGTTCCAGCAACATGGGTTCCATGGTCATCGTTGGGGTTCAGGGGATCTTCGTAGTCGGCATCCGTGGCTATCTCTGTATCCGCTGTGGGATCATATCCAACGACGCACTGCCCTAAGAGATCTGGATGCTGGCAGTCTATCGGCGTATCGACCACGGCCACCACTACTCCTTCTCCGTTGTAACCCTCTTCCCAAGCTGCCTCAGCGTTTATCTTCTGAAGTCCCCAAAGCTGTGACCAGAACTCTTCCTCTCCAGCGATTTCGCTTCTGGTAACACTGATCTCTTCAACCTGCTCCGGTGATGGATCTATTAGGTACCTTCTATAGGAAGGCTCTACATACTTTATACCCTCAAGTTTCATAGCTTTGAGAATCTTCATGGCATTCTCTACCTTCATGGGTATCTTGATCGCAACAGCATTTATTTCAGGAAGTTCGAGGTAAACCTTTCCATCGAGCCTTTCTACAATCTTATCTACTGCGGATCTGTCTTCGTAACCTATCAAAAGCCTGTTCTCGAGTATCTCAAAGCCGTTCACTTTCCCGTAAATCACGCCATTGACAACTTCACCTTTTTCTCCCATATCCACACTGCTTCTCGGGCCCTGCAGGTTCAAAGAACATGAAGCTAAGAAGAATATCAAGGCCACCACACTGATTAGAATCGCTCTTTTCATCCATCATCCCCCCTTTCACTCGAGCCCCGTGGTGAATGTACTGTGAATGTCGCCCTCTATTCCCCAATAATCTGCGCCATATCCTTCGTCTATAGCCATGGAATACGCTACATTGACATTGCCTTCCTCATCGCTGAAGACTGCATATGCATATGCGAGGTCAACTGCCCACTCGTAAGTCTTGTTGGGCTCGAGTTGGCTGCCGGGATAATAGAAGATCTTCCCGAAATCAAGAGCTATTATCGCCCAAGCAACTGAGGAGAATTCCAGAGACATTTCAGTGGCCTCGGGAGACTGCAGGATAAGCTGATGCCCACTGCTGGTCAATGGATAGAGATGGTTCTCGGATTGAACGAGATCATAGATCCAGAGAGTGTATACATATGAACCATAGTATCCAACATCTTCTGGAATAACAGCAAAAGCATCATTGGTAGGTTCCCAGACGAAAGTCGGGTCCCTGGAAACATTCCTTGCACCGTTGGGCGGATTTTTCAATTCGACATTGAAGGAATCAAGAGGAACGACATATCCAAGATACGTTGGTGTGGACTCGCCGTCCCTGTAGTAAGCAGAAACCTTGTAATAAACCTTCTTTCCTGGCTCAAGCCTTGGATCAGCGTCCCTAAAGAGTCCATCGTTTCCAGGGGTTTCAGCCACAACGCCTGCTTTTTCCCAGTTCGTACCATCGAACGATCTGTAAACAACATAGGCCTCAGGTCTTTCAACTGCGCTGGAATCTATGAGTTTCATGGACGAGGCAGCATCATAGTCTACGAACAAAACCTCAATCCACAGATTTCCTCCTTCTGGAGCTGCCTGAGGTTTGATGCCAAGAACATCCGCTCTTGTATCCTGCTTCTCAGCTATGTCACCCGGGAGCGAATAGAACTCTATTCCCCGTCTTCTTGTGTAAGCAGTGAGATTTACCTTCCCCAAGCTGGATTGTTTGAGGACTTCGTACTTCTGGAGCTCCGTCTCTCCTTCCTTGGTCACTTTAGCAGGAATGACTATATCCACTCTGTTATCGTTGTAATCGTAAACAACCACATGAATTTCGATCTCTCCCTCAAGACCTGCTATATCGACGTATCCTTCAAGCGTTGTAGTATCACTGACGAAAAGCCTTTTCCCGAAGAAACCAGATCCTGGTATCTTTCCAGCTGCAGCGTATATGATGTTCACCACATTGGCGGCCTCGACATTGACCACAATATACGGATTCGATGTTAGGTTTTCCAAGTCCGCCGGTGTGGCTTTGCTCGAATCTGTGTAGAACTCTATGTTCACATCAGGTAGTTTCTGAGTTCTTGGATCGGGATTGAGCTGTGCTTTCCTTATTTGAACATTGTAATCTCTCTCTCCAACAACTGTCAGGTTCTTCACAGCGCTTAGAGCGTAGCCTTCCTTCTCAAGGAGTACATCTACGGGATTCTGCTTTATCATGAGCTCCATCTCACCCTTTTCGTCCGTGAATTCTCCCGTATCCTCATCGTTTACGTAAGCTTTCACTCCTTCAACTGCGGAACCAGAGGTATAGCCGACCACATGCAGCTTGAGTGCTCCCTCATAGGTGTAGAACACCGACACCCGGATGGCAAAAACCCTTCCCTTATACTTGGCCATGATTTTGAGCTCGTACTCTTTCCCCCAATCGAGCATATCCGCTGGTATGGTGTAGGAGTTGGTACTGACCTCACCCAGAGACTCACCGTTTAGAAAGACCACAAAAGTGCTCGAACTCGGTAAACCCTCTGTGCTCCACGAAATTTCCAAATCTTCTCTTGGATCCACATATGCACCGTTTGGTATGTTCAACTTCAGTATCTCAGAGGGTGGCACCACACAACCCGAGAAAATCAACAGGAGCAAACCAACCGCCAGCCCAAAAACAAGGTAAGTCTTCCTCACACAACTCACCTCCCTCGCGGTAGTATTCCCCCTATATTCACTTCCTCTTTTTTCCTCAAAAAGGCTGGATTTTTCTGAGCTTCCCCCCAAACCCAATCTGAGAATTCAAACTGCACCTGCATAAATCCACTTCCCGATGTGGTTCGATAAAGATTCACTAATATATTTTAGCACCACAATTATTGGAAATGGCAAGTAATAAACCAAAGTTTAGAAAAAACCATAAAATAAAGGAAAAATCCAAATTAGTTTAATTAAGATAGACTAGCTATATATTAAAGATATTCTCATGTTTTATTCGACATTTATAACTTAAAAACAAAGCGGGGCTAAATGCCCCGCTTTGTAACATGAAAAACAAGACTTGCCAGATTTTTTATTTTTCCTCTTCTAACTCAAACAGCCCTCCAAAGGTTGGATCTGGGAGTTTGAAATAGGTGAGAGGTTGAATCTCACCATTTATTACTGTGGCTTCGATTTCAGGGAAGAACCCTTTTAGATCTGAGAAATTACCCGAATTGCTATAAAGAACCCCATAATTTATTGCGGTCACAGTGGCATTCCTCCATTCAGCACCATCATATTCTACCCCTATGGTGAAGGAATCCTCCTCTCCCAAGGAAAGCTTTTTAGTATTAAGAAATTCTTCTATATCTTCTTTCGTCTCCGGATCCAAGAGTTCTTTTATATAGTTGGAGCTCGTTATATCATGGGGATCTGTGCCCTCCTCTATGTCCTCAGCAAGCCACAAAAGTGCTTTCAACGCCATCTCCATATCGCTCACAGCCGATTTCAGATTATCCGCCCCCTGAGGTGTGAATTCCAGGAACGGGCTCAAAGCCTCCCATTCATTCGTTCCGTTGCTGTTCTCTATTCTTCCATCCCTGTCTTTATCAATATAGTCATACGTTTCAGTAAACCAGGTTGCAAAATCGTCATTGCTAAACTCCGGCACATCCTGCGGGAGATGCAGATCCCACGTCAGGATAAAATCCAAAGGAACGAGAACTACTTTAACGCCAAACAGGAAAGCAGAGAAGAATCCCTTATCGAGGATGACGTAATCGTTGTCGTCAAAAACAACAGATACATCTTTTCCCTCCAGAAGCGTTTCAAAATCAAACCAAGCATCTCCACCTTCCGGGTCCACCACCAAAGTACCTTCAGGAGTAACTTTCCCGGTTAAGATATCTATAGCTTTATACACTTTTGATGGATCCTCGATCTCTCTCAAAACAAGAGGCTGGGTCGGTTCCAATTTTCCATCACAGTCCCAGTCAAACCTGTTGAGATACAGTTTATAAGAGAAATCCCCTTCTATAGCCTTCTCGAGATGTTGTTCCACCTTTTTTAATCTTCTCTGAGCATCTTCGGCTTTGGAAAGAAATGTATCAAGATCGCCTTCTCCCTCATCCCTGGTAAAGCCCCTAACGCCCCTTTCAGAAAAAGCAAAGATGCCCCTTATCAGAGATGTTCGTAATGTCTCAGGAGAAAGAGATCTGGTCAGAGTTTTAAAATCGCCGAGGTTCTGAAGATCTTGGTGATAGTCTTTATAAAGCTTGTAAATCTCCACCACTGCCATTCCAGCATTGGCTTCTGGATTATCAGGATCATGATTTAGTACATCCTGAAAAGCTTCTCCCGCTTTCTCCACATCACCACTATTCAGTGCATTATAGCCATCTTCAGTGGTATATTTAGGACCAAACGGGACGCACGATACAAGCAAAAGCAAAAAGAGAACCGATGCTATGGCTATTACCCAATAGACCTTACGCAATCTTCCCATCATAACGATCCCTCCCCGGTTTTGAGATAACCCCCTTTCTTTTACGTTATATCAAACAAATTAATTATAGTCAAAAATGATAAAATTTTCCAAAAAACTTTTCTAATCGTAAAAAACGCCCTTCTGCAGCCTTATAGTGCCCCTTAATTGTATTCGCTAACAAAAATAAACTCATATGGTAGACTTGGCTTGAAATTCTTGCATCTGAGATTTGAATTTTCTCGGGAGGGACAGCTTGAATGAAATTCAAAGATATCCCGAAACCCGCACGCTCTTACATGATCTATCATGTTCTCATATCACCCGGCCTTATCTGCTGGTATCTTCTGCCGCTTTACATGATGATGACAGGATACAGCCCTTTGAGCGTGGGCATGCTCTTTTCAACCGCAAGCGCTCTCTCCGTCATTCTCACTTACCTTGCCGGAAAGCTCTTTGACAGAGTCTCGATAAAACGCGGTCTCGTTGCGATAGACATAATAGACGGCGCAGCGTATTTCTTTTACTTTCTGGCAGCCGGCCCTTTAAGCGGGCTGTTTCTCCTGATCGGAAGACTCTTAGAAGAAGCATCCTTCATCCTGTATCCCCTTTACCCGGCTTACGAAAGGATCATATATCCCAAGCAAAACAGAACCCAGATTCTGAGCTGGCATCTCAGACTCCCCGAGATAAGCCAGATCATCTCTTTCCCAATAATCGGGTATCTCCTTGGATATGTCTTCACAAAACCTTTCCACTACAGGATCGCATTTCTCATGACATCCCTCTTTTCTGTCTTCACAGTCTGGTATCTGATCAAATTTCTCGCTGCGGACAGAGAAAGAGAAAAGCTGAGCGGGGAATCTTTCAGCTTCAAATTCAGCCCGCGTTTCTGGAAGTTCATATTCGTAGACTGCGTGATAACCCTTGCAGGCTCTCTCACTCCCGCTCTGGTCTTGATAAACTACGTCATCAACAAACTCCACAAAACTCTCTTTGAAATCACCCTGATAGAAGCGGCGATGAGCGCGGTCGTTATAGCCGCGACATATCTTTCTGACAGAATAAAACCAGAAAGAGAAAAAACAGCCATAATCCTTGGGCTTTCCATTATATCGGCGAGCTTCTTTCTGATATCACTTGGAGCCAATTTCGCGGCCCTGACTATCCTTTACAGCGCCGCGAGATTTGGCTCAACCATCATGTTTCCACACTATAGATCGTGGATGTGGTCCTTCATTCCGCCAAAGAGCAGCGCGCAAATTCACGGCGCTCTGAACTCTCTTCGAAGAGTCATAGAGATATCATCGCCTGCACTTGCGGGTCTTCTCGCAACGGCCGGCCCTTCTGTTCCTTACAACGTTTCCGCATCACTCTACGCAGCCGCAGCCGGATCTATTCTGCTCTTCAAAAAACTCTGAAATCATCAACAAAAAAGCAAAACATGCCGCGAAGATTCGGTGCAAGCTCTTTCACTCTTTCTCCACAAACCTTCCATCATCCCTTGCCTGGGGCAATTTGTGTACATTCTCTTCAAGCCAGCCCTTTTTGCACCCTTCCCTAATGTCAAACTCTGGAACATACGGTTTTATGTCAAGAAGCGGTGTCCCGTCCACTATATCGATATCTTCAACATGAAGGATGTTCCCTTCAACCCCGACGAGCTTTACTATCGATATCCCGATTCTGTTCGGACGGCTCGGTGCGCGCGTTGCAAAGACTCCGCGAACATTTTCGTCCATGTAGGGCTTTACCAGAAGAGAGCCTCCTTTCGCCAGATGGAAGTAATAAATAAGGTATATATGGGAAAACCCTTCAATGCCCTTCAAACCTTCGGCGAACCCCTCGAAGACCTCAACCGTTCCCTTCACACCTTCGGCCGCTGCTGGCTGTATCGGAACACCAACCGGCTTTTTGAAAGGCGAATGAACGATTCCTATAATCCTAAAAGCTATCTCCTTATCCACAAGCGGCACCTCCCTATAGGGAATCATTTCACAAATTATCTCACAAAACAACCTCCGCTTGTTGACAACAAAACGCCCCTGAAAGATAATAACTGCAAAAACGCCGGGGGTGCTTTCAATGAATCCCGAAGACATCGTTAAAAACTGGATAAAGAAAGAAGGAAAGGTTCTCGGAGAAGACTTCCTGAAAGTCGACAGCTTTCTCAACCACATGATAAAGCCAGAGTTCATAGAAGCCGCCGCACGCGCTATATACGAATACTTCAAAGACGAGAAGGTAACGCTCGTTCTCACAGCAGAATCCGCTGGAAACATAATAGCCTACGAAGTTGCCAAAAACTTCGGCTGCAATGCTCTCTACGCTAAAAAAGGCGGTGCAAACACCATGACATCCCCGATCACGAAAAAACTCTTTTCTCCCACGCGCCAAAGAGAAGTGGAGCTTGCCATATCCCGAGACTATCTCACATCCGGCCAAAACGTTCTGATAGTCGACGACTTCCTTTACAACGGAAGAACGAGCTCAGCACTTGCGGAAATGGTAAAAGAAGCCGGCGCAAAGCTAGCGGGCTTCGGATTCATAATCGAAAAAGCCTTCGCAAGTGGCAGAAAAAACCTTCAGCGCTTCGGAGTCCTGATCTACTCAATAGCCGTCATTGAGAGAATGGACCCGGAAAAGAACGAGATTTATTTCAAATAAATCTTGAACGTTACGGCCCGCTAAATCTTGCTTCGATCTCAAGAGGCTGATCAACCGTTATCGTTAAATTCGAATCTGAACCTTCGGAAACTCCATTCACATACCACCCTTGGAAAACGTTATCCCCATTTGGATCCGCCGAGAGCGTTATTACGCTTCCCTCCTTGTAGAACGACTCTCTACCCTCTTCAGAATCTTGAGAAACTGTAACCGTAACCGTGCCCCCACCTGCAGTTATGATGTTCACCCTATGAAATTTAGCCGCCACAAACCAAGCATTTACATCATCAGAAACATTAACCCATATTTCGGGATTGCTTGGATCCTCTGTCTCCGGTGATACCCACTCTTCAAACAGCCACTGCGTATCCTCGCCCGTTTCAGTATTGGGATCATACTGAGCTGTAACCAAACGAGCACCTGTATCCACCAGAACGGTTGCAGACGTCGTATATTCATTGCTGTCCACATTTACCCTGATACCCTCTATGGTAACGGCCGGTGCGTTAAAATTAGGCCCAAACGGACTTTTATTGTAACCTCTCACATATACATATCCCTTACCATCCGCAACCGTCGTGAAACTCCAAACATCTCCTTCTGTGGTAAATCCCTCATCGTCGTGGACCACTATCTTCCAGTAATACGTTGTATCTCCGTTGAGCTCTTCGTTTAAAGCGTACGAGAACGAATACACAGCGCCAGTATCTACAGATATACTCTCTTCAAAAAGCGGCGGTGGATTTGTTGTTCCAAGATACAGGTCAAAGCTTGAAATGTCATCAGCTTCGCACTTCCAGCTTAGTCTCGGCTTTAAAGATGCAGCATCGGAATATGGAGAAACGTACGGATCTCTGGGCTTCGGAGGGGGACCTCCATCAACCCTATAACTCATCGCTTGAGATTTATACCTGTCACCCGTTGGCCAGTCAGAATAGGCTCTCACGGTATAATTGTATCTAACATTCTGAGCAGCACTACTGTCTGTGTAGGAAGTTACGTCTTCGTTTACCGTGAACTCTCCTTCATTTATCCACGTACTTCCATTCCACCTTTCTCTTTTAATGAGAAATCCTGTTTCGTAACTCGAATTATCCGTCCAGCTGAGCTCCACGCCTTGCCCCGCCCTGAACTCAGCATAAAGATTTGTTGGAGGTGCCGGAAAACCGAATCTCCATGATCCGAAACCCCCGAACTCCCAATCTTTCAGGTGCTTTTCCCAATCGTCCTTTTTCGCTTTGAAGTCATATCCCGCCTTAAGAGAGAAATCTATTCCGTACTTGGCATCAAAGTCTATCCTTCCATCGGGATAAGGATCCCCCTGGAAATATGCATTCGCTATGGGTTTTATATAGGGATGATTTATAAACTGGGCGTAAGCCATCTTTGCAAGGGATACCTTTACATCGACTCCTACGTATGTCCTAACGCTTGCCTTGCCCCTCATCTCGAACTCAGGACCTATGAGATCTGCACTCCCCGAAGAACCAAGAGAATGATTGTGACTTACATCTATACCGCTCCAGGTGAGCTCACCTGAAATAGTTTCTCCCACATTTGCACTGGCAGACAACCTGTAACCCACCGTGGCATCTGCCGTTCCAGTAGCTTCAAAGTCATATCCAACATATATCGGGAAGGAAACAACCACGGGTATCCCGTAAACGCTGAACGTGAAACTCGGTTCGAAGAAAGGATCGGTGTGGTCAGACTTTTTATAATCAGCACCGGCTTTAAGTCTCAAAGTCAGGTCATGTGAAACCTGCAAAGACGCCGTTACCTGCGCGTCGAAACTGTTCCAATCGTAATCCAGCGACACATCGAAATCAGCGTCCATTGAAAAACCGTAGTATGCTGTCAGAGTAGCGTATTTGCCGCTATAGAGCGTCCTGCTCCCATCGTAGCTTAAAAGATGGTCCCCTGATCTGCTCACCTGCATGAAAAGCTGTGCGTCGGTGTTCAAAGGAATGGCGTTTTCCATACCTCCCTTGAAATTCAACTCAAGAACTGGAACTACATCCTCCAGACTCACAGGTGTTGACTCAACAACCACGATGTCTTCGTTTCTCTTTATACTCACCACTTTTCTTATGACCATCTCTCCCATGTAAGGGTAGCTTCTAACATCGAAGATAACATCGCCCTCTTTTACATCCTTCGGAAAGGTCCCAGCACTGTAGTAAACCAGCGTAGCTGATGGCAGGATGCCGTTATATTCTATAGGTTGGAACCTTTCAGGATCGGTCTTGAAGATCCTGCCGCCTTCAGGCGTAAAGGAAAAAATCCCGTTTGGAAATTCGTAGGAGAACAGCGATGGATGGTCTTCAGAGGAGTTGAATATCAAAGCCGTTCCCTGACAAACAACGTCCTTCACACCGTCGTTGTCGAAATCTCGAGCCGCTCCTAACTCGATCCCTTCCTCGTGCTTTAAAACTTTTCCGTCTTTGTCGAATACGACCCAGTCACCTGCCAGCGGATCGAGATGGAGTATATAAAAGTACCCGTAAAGCTTCGAGGTAGTCTTGAACTTCACGAAAGTATCTCCTCTGAGATACTCCTTAGCTATCTCACCCAACTGGAAAGCACCTTGCTTTACCTCGTCAAAATCAATTCGCGGTTTGAACTCATTGCGGTCCTTTCCAGCGCCAGGAAGCATACAGGAAGCCAGTGCTACCAGAAGGGCTGCCAGAAAGAGGAAGAAACGGACACGCTTCATAAAAATATCCCTCCTCACTGAAAACGAGCCGAAAGGGGTTTAAAGGTTGATTATAACATTTTTTGACTATCCTTAAAATTTTTAATTAGCACAAAAGATAAGGTGGAGATATGAAAGTCTTTCAGCAACATTAAGGCAAATGGTTGATTAAAAAGGATGGTGATGTTTCACCATATTTGAGAGAGGAATGTGCTTATTGCATCAAAAAACTCATCAGTTTTTACATATAAGTTCCAAACATGTTAAGATATTTCATCCTTGGAACATAGAGCTTATTATCTGTAGCCACAAGTAACTCTAAGTTCTTAACCCTGTGCTCACAAGAGAATTCAAACTCTGGCGCGCCCTCATCATAGAAGCCTTCGCCTTCACCTACGGAATGATAGCCGCCGGGATCATCGCAAAGGTGATAGGACTTTTTATGTAATTCACCCCGAATCCACAGAAAAGTTCCTTGAACCGCTTTGCGTCTTTCACGCACCTTGCTGATCACGCCCCGATCCCAGCTCTCGTTGACATGAAAGAGAGCTGAAAATAGCATTGCATAACAAAAAAGCCGGAGCATTACGCTCCGGCTTTTCAAAAATCCCCGGGCACTACCTACTCTCGCATGGGGCTGTCCCCATACTACCATCGGCCCGCTGCGGCTTAACGGCCGGGTTCGGAATGGGACCGGGTGTTTCCCGCAGCGGTATCGGCACCCGAGGAAACATTCGGTGCCAAGGGACCACTGGAAACTGCATAGGGGATTTCGGAGGTGAAGGCCTCGGCCGATTAGTACCGGTGGGCTCAATCCCTTGCGGGACTTACACCCCCGGCCTATCAAGGTCCTCTTCTCGGACCGGCCTTACTCCCTTGACGGGATGGGAGACCTAATCTTGGGGCGCGCTTCCCGCTTAGATGCTTTCAGCGGTTATCGCTTAGGGGCGTAGCTACCCGGCGTATGCCGCTGGCGCGACAGCCGGTACACTAGAGGCCCCCTCCTCCCGGTCCTCTCGTACAAGGGAGGACCCCCCTCAAGTCTCCTACGCCCGCGGCAGATAGGGACCGACCTGTCTCACGACGGTCTGAACCCAGCTCACGTACCCCTTT
>JALWSA010000037.1 GCA_026993805.1 Thermotogaceae bacterium
ATCCTCAGCTCCTCGTATGCTTCTACCACCGCAAGCTCAACTTCGAGCCATCTCTCATACTGGCCCTTCAAAGTCCAAAGGCTCTTCAAAGGTTCAAGGGCGTACCTTTCGACCAAAACCGCTCACCCCCCTTCCATGAAGATTTCGAACTTGCCGCTCTCGGTAACACTTCCAATCACCCTGCCGGAAAGCTCTTCTGCCAGAGCTTCGCCATCTTTCTTAGAAGCCACAACTATCATTCCCCATCCCATGTTGAAAGTTCTCACGGCTTCTTCGAAATCCACAAACTTCAATATCCACTCAACGAAATTCCTTTTAACAAGTTTGACTTTCGCTCCAAGACCTTTCGGAATTATCCTTGAAAGCGCTCTAAAGATCCCGCCGCCCGTCACATGTGCCAGTGCCTTGATCCTTCTGTCTTCAAGATAGCTCTTTAGCTCGGAATATATCCTCGTTCCTTTCAAAAGATCGAAAGGAAGGCTATCTGGATCTATGTTTTCTTCCCTAAGAATCTTCCTTATCAAGCTCCAGCCGTTAGAATGAAAACCGCTTGAAGGAAGGCCTATCAAAAGATCTCCAGGCCTTATGGACTTTACATCGAACTCTCTAACCCATATTCCAACGCAAAATCCGGCCACATCCCAGATGCCTTGTGGGTATATGTCAGGCATTTCTGCTGTCTCCCCACCGGCAAGCTCCATGTCAAGTTCTTTTAGAAGATCAATAAGAACTTTCAAAAATTCACGGTGCTCACCGGAAATTCTGCTCACACCCAGATAGTCCACGAAGGCCTTTGGAACGCCGCCCGCGGCTATTAGATCGTTGTAGTTCATCGCGACCAAATCTTCTGCGGCGTCCTTCCACCGCCCGTACTTTGCGTGAAGCAGCAGCTTTGTACCTATTCCATCTGCGGTAACGGCTATGGGCGGGTCTGTGAACTTCAAAACCGTGGCGTATCCGGCGGGCTCTCTGTATATCCAATCGCTCTTTCCAAGCCTTTCCTTGATGTAATCCGCAAAAGAGTCTCCCCTTTCAACATCGACGCCAGAACCTCTGTATGTATACCTCTTCACAGCGCTATATCCCTCCTGTAAAACTTTACTTCAAACTTTACTCTTTCAACTCTCTCGTAAGCTTCCTTTCTCGCTTCTTCAAGGCTTTTTCCCTTTCCCATGCAGTGAATGACCCTTCCACCAGAGACCACCATTTTTCCGTCTTCTTCCTTCACGCCTGCAAAGAAATACCCTTCCACATCGTCTATCTTGATAACTTGGCCCTTTTTAGGACTTTCCGGATATCCTTCAGATGCGGCAACGACATCAACGGCAAAACCTTCCGGTTTCATGGAAGGAATATCCCCTCCTTCAAATGCAGCCAGAACCATCTGCACGAAACCTTCCGGGTCCAGCGTGACTATGACTTCGGTCTCTGGATCTCCAAGTCTGACATTGTATTCGAGTATGAACGGCTCGCCTTCGACTATCATGAGCCCTATGTAAAGAAATCCCCTGTAGCTCAGCCCTTCTTTTTCAAGTGCAAAGAGCGTTCTGTCGTATATACCTTCTATCTTTTCCTTCAGAGAACTTGGAATTTTGACAGGCCCCCAGCTTCCCATTCCACCCGTGTTCGGCCCCTTGTTCTGGTCAAAAGCCCTCTTGTAGTCTCTGGTAAACGGCAAGAGCGCAAACTTCCGGCCGCTCACAACCGCCATCGCAGAAAGCTCCTTTCCTTTCAAGAACTCCTGTACAACGACCTTGCCGCTCACTCCCTTCAAGAGTTTTCCTTCCATCAAAAGCGTTCCGTCCCTCAAAGCCTCATCAAAACTCTCCCTTATGATCACGCCTTTTCCGCCTGCCAAGGGATCTGCTTTTATCACATAAGGAGGACTGAAATGCTTTAATACTCCTTCGAGCTCGTCTGGGGAACCAACGATCTCCGATCTTGGTACAGGAAGACCGTTCCCCCGGGCAAACGAGACCGCCCAGGCTTTAGAAGCTTCCAGAACGGCCGCACTCTTGACAGGCCCAAAGACTTTTTCGGAAAGATCTGCGATACCTTTTGCAAGAAATGTCTCAGAACCTGGTATGATGATCCCATCCATGCTCCTTACATCTTCGATATCCCTGAAAGGTGCGTTTTTCCCGTGGAATTTGGTTCCGGCGTTTCCAGGATGGTAAAAGACTTCGAATCCAGCTTTCCAGAAGGCCCATCCTATGGCGTGCTCACGTCCACCACTTCCTATAACATGGACCTCCATCCCTCTCATCACCCCCCTCTGGCATTTCCAGCGCGATTTTATCATGGGAATGATCTTGTGAAATTTATTCTCAATTTGGTGATATAATTTCGACAAAACAAAAAGACGGGGGTGATTCCGTGAAAGAATACAACCCAAAAGAGATTGAGCCAAAGTGGCAAAAGTACTGGGAAGAACATGGACTCTTCAAAGCCCAGCAAAGGTCAGACAAGCCCAAATATTACGCTCTTGTCATGTTTCCCTACCCCTCCGGCACCGCACATGTGGGTCATGTGAAAAACTATGTTATAGGTGATATAGTTGCGAGATACAAGAGAATGAGAGGATACAACGTACTCCATCCTTTTGGATATGACTCCTTCGGCCTTCCGGCTGAGAACGCAGCGATAAAGAGTGGGGCTCATCCAAAGGAGTGGACGGAGAGAAATATAAGCATCATAAGACAGCAGATAAAAAGACTAGGGATAAGCTACGATTGGGACCGAGAAATAGCGACTCACACAGAAGAGTACTACAAATGGACACAGTGGCTCTTCTTGAAACTCTACGAAAAAGGCCTCGCTTACAAGAAGAAGGCCGCCGTTAACTGGTGCCCTAATTGTAAAACCGTCCTTGCGAACGAACAGGTAAAAGACGGAAAGTGCGAAAGGTGCGGAACGCCTGTCACGATAAAGTACCTTGAGCAGTGGTTCTTCAAGATAACGGACTACGCCGATAGACTACTCGAAGGATTGGACAAACTTGAAGGATGGCCAGAACACGTCAAAACGATGCAAAAGAATTGGATAGGAAAGAGCGAAGGGGCGGAAGTGGACTTTCCAGTCGAAGGAATGGATCTAAAGATCAAAATATTCACCACAAGACCCGATACTCTCTGGGGAGTAACATTCATGGCTCTCGCCCCCGAATCTCCTCTCGTTGAACAGATCGTTACCGAAGATAGGAGAAGGGGCCTTCAAGAATTCTTGAACAAGGTCAGTCAAGAAGACAGATTCGCCAGAACAGCTGAAGGGGCAGAAAAAGAAGGATACTTTCTTGGAAGATATGCCATAAATCCCGTCAACGGTGAAAGAGTGCCGATATATGTGGCAAATTACATCCTCATGGAATACGGAACGGGAGCGATAATGGCCGTTCCAGCGCACGACCAAAGAGACTTCGAATTCGCGAAAAAATACGATCTCCCGATAAAAGTCGTCATAAAGCCGAAAGACGGAAGTGACCTCAATCCAGATGAAATGGAAAAAGCCTTCACGGAAAAAGGAATACTGGCCAATTCCGATCAGTTTTCTGGAATGAGCTCTGAAGAAGCAATACCCGCGATAACAAAATGGCTCGAAGAAAAAGGTATCGGTAAAAAATCTGTACAATACAGGCTCAGAGACTGGCTCATATCGAGGCAAAGGTACTGGGGGGCTCCAATTCCAGTGGTCTACTGTGAAAAGTGTGGAATTGTTCCCGTTCCAGAAGATCAGCTGCCGGTCAAACTCCCCTTCGATGTGAAGTTCAAACCAACAGGACAATCTCCGCTCACTTACCACGAAGAGTTCAAACACACCACATGTCCTAAATGCGGTGGTCCCGCGATCCGTGAAGTCGATACAATGGACACATTTGTCGATTCTTCCTGGTACTTCCTCAGATACATAAACCCCCACGAAGACGACAAGCCATTCTCCGTCGAAGATGTAAACTACTGGATGCCAGTGGATCAGTACATAGGAGGAGTTGAACACGCCGTCCTCCACCTTATGTACTCGAGATTCATAACGAAAGTACTTCATGACCTCGGTTATATAGACTACGACGAACCCTTCACCAATCTCTTCACACAGGGAATGATCTACAAAGACGGGGCAAAGATGAGCAAGTCCAAAGGCAATGTTGTTTCACCTGATGAAATCATCGAAAAATACGGAGCCGACACACTCAGAATGTACATACTATTCATGGCGCCGCCAGAGAAAGACGCGGAGTGGAGCGACGCGGGAATAGAAGGAGTCTACAGGTTCGTGAAACGTCTTTGGAACGTCTCTCAGAGGATCATCGACAAAGTAAAAGATGTAAAATTAGAGGGAAAACCCAAGCTCAGAAACAAAAAAGAGAAGGACTTGAGAAGAAAGCTCCATCAAATGATTAAAAAGATAACGCAAGACATCGAAGGCGGCTTCAAATTCAACACGGCAATAAGTGGGCTCATGGAACTCGTGAACTCTGTCAGTGACTACATCAACAACACCTCCGAAGACGAGTGGAACCTCTACCTGCTCAGGGAGATAATAGAAAACCTGATACTCATACTCTCGCCTTTTGCTCCCCACATGGCGGACGAGCTTTACAACGACCTTGGCTATGAGGGAAGCGTTATGCTCAAGGAATGGCCGAAATGGGACGAAGAAGCCCTTAAAGCCGAAGAGATAGAAATAGCCATTCTCGTCAACGGAAAAGTGAGGGACAGAATGACGATACCGGCAGACCTCGAGGAGGAGAAAGTAAAAGAACTCGCACTTTCCAGAGAAAGGATAAAGAAAATTCTTGGTGAAAATTATCCCAAAAAGGTATTCTATGTACGAGGGAAGATAGTAAACATTGTAATGTGAGGTGATATTGTGCAGAAGATTCCAAAGCCCGCTGTCAAAAGGCTTGCTATGTACTATCGATGCCTGGAAAGGCTCAGAGAAGAAGGAAAGGAAGTAACATCGTCTAAGGAGATGGCACAAAGGCTTGGTATAAAAGCGTGTCAAATAAGAAAAGACCTCTCTTACTTTGGAGAGTTCGGAAAACGCGGAATCGGCTACAACATAGACAACCTTCTTGAAAGACTCAAAGAGATTTTGGGAGTAGAGAAAGCATGGAAAGTCATTGTGATCGGCGCAGGGAACCTGGGAAAAGCGATCGCCGGTCATAGGGTGATAAAGGAACAAGGTTTCGAAATCGCAGCATTGTTCGATATCGATAGAAGAAAGGTTGGAACGAAAGTCCATGGAGTGGAGATCAAACACATGGACGAATTAGGCGATTTTGTGAAAAAAGAAGGGGTTAAAATAGCGATACTATGCGTTCCCAAAGAATCGGCACAAAACGCAGCGGATGAAGCTGAGAAAGCCGGGGTGCAGGGGATATTGAATTTCTCCCCAAGGGTGATCAAAGCGAATATCCCAATAGAGAACGTAGATATAGCAGTAGCTTTGAAATCCCTTACCTTTCAGATCATCAGGAGGAAAGGAAAGCATGAATGAAGAGTTTGATGTATACTTGAAAATCGATAAAGACAAAATACACGACCTCAGTTACATTCTCGAGGTCGAAGATAACCTTGCGAATATAAGGAAATTCGAGAACGGCCTTTTAAGGATCATCGTTCCCGGTGACCTCAAAGATGATCTCATGATTTTGCTCGATGGGATAAAACAGGTTGTACCTTTTGAAATAGTAAGAATTGAGGTGAATAAGGGGAGTGCTTAACAGGCTTTTTCCAATAGAACATGTAAAGAGCATAGAGGAAGTGGATTACGACCGGCTTTTCAAAGCCGGTTTTGATACTTTTTTGTTCGACTACGATTTCACGCTCGCTCCCTGGGGAGAGCTCCAGATAAGGCCCGAGATCGCCAGAATTTTTGAGAAACTCCATAACATGGGAGCGAATGTTTTCGTTGTGACCAACGCAAAAAGGGGAAGGGTAGAGCACCTGAAAGATCGCTTCCCTTGGCTCGAGGTTTACTGGAGCATGAAAAAACCATCGATCAAAAAGCTGGTATCCATTCTGGAGAGAAAAGGAATAGATCCCAGCAAATGTGTCATTATTGGTGACCTTTTTCTAACAGATGTTCTCGCTGGAAACAGACTCGGAATGTATACAATTATGGTCAATCCTATGCTCTATGAAGCTATGAAGCTTTACAAAAAGATCGTGGGCTTCTTGGGAATAGTCCTTTACCGGATACTTTTCTTCACTTTCGGATGGTTTTTCCGTATGGGAGCAATGATATCCCCTAATGAATGGAAAGACAGCATACAGGATATCGATTATGCCACCCTCATAGACCACGGTTTTGAAGTTTTCATATTTGACTTTGACAACACACTTGCACCTTGGAAATCTTTCAAAATCTTACCGGAAAATGAAAAGCTGTTAAAAGAGCTATCGAAAAGCGCAAAAGTGATAATCGCATCCAACGCGAAGCCAAGAGAGGTGAAAACGGATTTCGAAATAATCTGGCGCTCTTACAAGCCACTTGGTTTTAAAGTTAGGAAAAGGCTCCGAGAACTCGGTGTGGAGTTCAAGCGGGTCGTCGTCATAGGTGATCAACTTCTCACCGATGTTTTTTTCGGAAACCTTCTGGGGGCGTACACCATAAAGGTGAGACCCATCCAGGAAGAAGAAGCCCTTATAACCAAGTGCAACAGATGCCTTGAAAAGATCTTCTCGAGAACAATCGTTAAAAAACCTAAAGTGTCGAGGTGATAGGATATGCCTGAATTCGTACATCGAAAGGGGACGAACTCTTACAAATGGGACACAAAACCAGAAGGGGCCCCCGAAGATATCATTCCTATGTGGGTAGCGGATATGGATTTTAAAGTCCCAGAAGAGATCATAAACGCTTTAAAAAGACGCATTGAACATGGTGTATTCGGTTATTCATTCAGACCCAGAGAATACTTCGATGCGGTAACTGCTTGGTTGTCCGATTATCACGATTTAAACGTTAAAGAAGAGTGGATAGTACCCATACCCGGTGTCGTTTACGGAATAGCCGCCACCATAAGACTCTTCTCAAATTCAGGCGATGGTGTCGTTATACAGCCTCCGGTCTACTGGCCATTCTTCTCCGTCATCAAAGACAACGAAAGAAAAGTCGTGGAAAACCCGTTGAAGTGGGACGGTATGAAGTATGTGATGGACTACGAAGATCTCGAAAGAAAACTCGAAATTGCAAAGATACTCCTTCTCTGTTCTCCCCACAATCCGGTCGGCAGAGTGTGGGATTTGGAAGAACTAAAGGAACTCGCGAGTATCATAAAGAAAAAAGATGTGATCGTGATATCCGACGAGATACATGCCGATCTGATATTCAAGAAATTCCATTCTATGATAGAAGTAGAAGAAATATACGACAGGCTCGTGGTTCTCACGTCTCCTCACAAAACCTTCAACATACCGGCCTTGCATGTTGCCAATGCAATAGTACCGAACCCTGATATAAGAAAGAAGCTATTATCATTCACCAAAGCTTTGCACGTTTTTGGAGCAAATCCATTAACAGTAGAAGCGACTATCAGCGCATATAGATTTGGAAAAAGGTGGCTACTTGAAACCCTGAAAACCATAGAAAATAACATGGACATTGTTGTCGAATGGGCAAAGGATAAAGACTATGTGAGCGCTTACAAACCGGAAGGAACATTCCTAATGTGGCTCGATTTCAGAGCAACAGGTTTTCCCGATGAAGAGCTGTTCAACAAACTGCTTTCCGCGGGTGTCTGGCTACAGAACGGAAAGAGCTTTGGGGAGCAGGGCGAGGGATTCATGAGGATGAATGTGGCGACTTCAAAAGAGATCGTAGAGGAAGCCCTGAAAAGGATAGAAAAGGCCTTCTCTTAAAAGGTCAAAGGTCGGGGTGCTTGTATATGATCCCGTAGAGCACCCCGCTTTTTTTGCTCCCTATCACCTTGTGCGGTTTACGGCTTAATTTCTCAAACAGAGAATCTTTCTCATGAGTTTTTATAACCACTCTTTTCTTGGCTATTCTGAGCATATGCCCGAGATCTTCATCATCTACAGTGTCATAAGAAGCAAATGGCCTCAGCGGATTCATAGCAGATGATTCGTACTTCGGATTCTCGAACATGGGATCGCAATAAACAATATCGAATGACTCATCAGGAGCTTTTCTTATGAATTCTTTCATATCCTCGTTGTAGAGCTCTATCCTCTTCATCGCCTCGGCTATCCACTGGACATCCGGTTTGTAACGTTCAAGTCCATCTCTCACAACTCTGTAAATATGCGGAGATTTCTCAAGTCCTATCACCTTACCGCTTTTCAAAAACGCAGCCATTAAAATCGCCTCGGCCCCCAGTCCAAAAGTGGCGTCCAATATGATTTCGTTGCCTTCCAGTTCCAATGCCTCTATAAGGTAATCCCTTCCGCCGTTCTTTAGATTCCTCATCCTGAGCTTGGCAACGGATGGATGGAAGAAAAATTCCCCGCCTTTCCACTTTATAACGAGTCTTCCGTTTGCCTCAACTACATAGTAAAAATCTATAGCACCACTTTCGACCATTTCCTTTAGCTTCCTTCTGGGAACATATGTAGCCTCTATTTCCCTGGCAAAGGCTTTCGCGATCCTGATCTGCTCTTTGGAAGGTTTGTGGGATGTTGTAACGACAAACCTCTTCATCTTCCTATCTGCACCCCGTTCTTTATTCTCTCTATAAGCCTTTCTTTCTCATTTATCTGCTTTTGCAATTCGATGTACTTTTCCTTCAAAATCGCGTTCTCCTTAGCCGCAATGTAGTACCTGTAAACACCTATACCGCCGAATATCGCCATCACCGCAATGAAAAATATCAAAGCCAAATTCAAATTCCTCTTTCGCTTTTTCTTATTTCTATTCAAATTTCCATACCTGCCCATGGAACCACCTCACTTCAAACCGGTCCGAGCAATACCTTGTATGAAGTACCTCTGCACGAACAAGAAGAGCACTATAACGGGAAGAACCGAGAATGTAGCAGCCGCCATCAATTGGTTGTAAAGGGTTCCGGCATCCGTACTAAAAGCATGTAGTCCCACAGGAAGTGTCCGGTACCTCTCATCGTTGGTGACTATTAGGACCCATAAGAAAGCATTCCAGCTACCAACGAACTTCAAAAGTGCACCGGTAATTATAACCGGTTTTGAAAGTGGAACAGCTATTGTCCAGAGGTATCTCCAATTAGAGCATCCATCTATCTTCGCCGCGTCGTAAAGCTCCCTCGGAAGGGTCATAAAGTGTTGTCTTATCAGGAATATGGCAAAAACTGAGACTATCCATGGAACTATAAGTGCGTAGTATGTATCTATCCATCCTAACTTTGTAATGGTAATGAAATTTGGAACGAGCAAAACCTCACCTGGAACCATCATAGTAGCAAGGAAAAGGCCAAAAAGGAAATCTCGCCCAGGAAAACTGAGGATGGAAAATGCGAAGGCAGCCATCGAAGCGATGATAACCTCCAATATAGTGGTCGTAGAAGCCACAAAAACTGTGTTAAGGTAGTACCTGGCGAACGGTGCTGCATGCCATGCATCGACATAGTTCTGGAACACATTCTTGAAAAGATCCTTAGGAGAGAAGAAAACCGCCATCTTGATCTCGTCATCTAAAAGATTGAAAGAATGGATGTCAAGAAAAACTTTCAAATGCTCGAGCGTCATATCCTTGCCTTTCATTATGTATATCCTCACATCTCGAACGAGCTCAGGCTTTTCAACTATCTCCATCTCATTCACGGCTCTCTCTATAGCCGCTCTCCCTTTATTTTCAAGAGCTGAAAACTCCTTTTGAAGCTTATAAAGCTCCTTTAAAAGTTCCAAAGGATCTACGGAAAGTGATGCTTTTATCCTGAAAGCGGTGCTCTCAATAGCATTGAGCGTGGTCTTCAACCCTTCCATTCTGTAAAAACTCTTGTATTCTTCCATTTTAGAAGCAGCGCTTAGAGCTTCGTTGCGCAACATATCACACATTTCTTCAACACTTCCAGACTCCTGTAAAATTCTTCCTACATCTATCCCCTTTCCATACGAAACATCAACCATTTTTTTCAAAACGTCTTTCATATCCCTGAGAATCTGATCTTCATCGCCGCTCAAAAGAACTCCTTTTATCTCCTTTTTCAACCTGTCCATAGCCTTGTTTTTCTCAACCTGAAGCTCCGTCTCAAAGACCGTCAGAAACTTGTCCGGATTCTTTTTCGCCTCTTCTTTCAACCTCCTCCACAGATCAGCAAGCTCTGGGAGCTTTGAAAACTCATTATTAAGTCTCGCGAACTTTTCTTCAGCACTTCTAAACCTTGCTATTACTTCAACAGGACCGGTCCTGTCCTTCTGAACATCATCGAGCAACTTCCAAAGATCCAGATAAGCCGAATAGATCTTTTCTACCCCAACTATGGGATCTTCTACCTTCTTGGAAAAAAGCCTCAATATTCCAGCCGCCATTTTGCTCGAAGCCTTGGGCTTGCTTTCAAGAACTCCCTTAAGATAGCCGAAAATAGCATGAACTTTCTTGACCTTTTCTCTCGAAAGATACGCTTCACCGAGAGCCGAATAGATTCTTTTGAGTTCCTGAAGAGCATTTATGATTCTTCCGCCTACTTCATCGAAATATTTTTCGAAATCCTCTTTTTCTCTTCCCTTCAACCTGGACATATATCTTTTAATAGAAAACATTGCCTTCTGACTTTTTTCCAAAATTCCAATTGCTTCCTCCCTAAAAGGAGTCTTTCCCATATGCTCTTTCAAGGTCTTATACGCATAAACTATGAAATCCCCCGAATTTCGGAAAGAATCCAGGCTCTTATCAAAAACATCCGCATGCCTTTCGAAATATCCCAAAACTTCGTCCGTCGGGACTTGCCTGGCATAATCCAAGCCCTTTGGAAAAAGTATATGAACCTCTCCCCTGATGAACGGATCGTCGTTCACATCCAAAACCAAAACATTCTCATAGAAGTCCTCGACAACATTTATGGGCCTTTTCGTCAAAAAATTCTTGCTCCCCCACTTGGGTGGCCACTCCTCCACCTCGCTCGGAAGCTTGAAAGAAGTCACTACCATCCAGGCAAAGGGCATAAGCATAACGACTGCTCCAATTAGAAGTACAAGGTACGCCACGAGTTTTCCGAGTCCCTTCACACCATCACCTCGCGAAACATGCGATTTAAAAGCTTTCCACCATATTATAGCCTCTCTCTATTGTGCCCGATAAAACCACCTGATCATCTATGTAAAACACTGCAATCTGGCCCGGAGTAACGGCAAAAGCCTCCCCATCAAACTCAACACGTGCCAGATCACCCTCTATCCTCACAAAACATTTCTGAGCCTTAAAATTGCTCCTGATCTTAACAAAAGCTTCAAAACTCCCAGGAAGATCCTCTAAAAAATTCAAACTGGAGACTTCCATGAACCTGCTCATAACACCTTCCTTATCTCCCAAAACCACCTCGTTTCTCTCCGGCAAAATTTTCGTAACATATACCCTCCTGCCAAGTGAGACGCCAAGCCCTCTCCTCTGGCCTATGGTGAAATAGAAATAGCCTTCGTGCTCCCCAAGTACATTTCCTTGCCTGTCAACGAACTTTCCCCTTCCAGCTTCCAGTCCTTGTTCCCTCAAAAATTCTTTCAAGTTCTTCCCTTTCAAAAAACACACATCTTGGGACTCTTCCCTTGGCTCCATTCCCAAAGAGCGCGCTATCTCCCTAACCCTTTCTTTCTCCAGATCACCGAGCGGCAAAATGAGTCTTCTCAAAAGATCCCTTGGAAGCGAAGAGAGAAAATATGACTGATCTTTCTTTTCGTCAAGCGCGCGATAGAGTTTCCCATCTCTTACCCTTGCATAATGTCCGCTTGAAACAGCATCAAAATTGAGATCTTTCATCATATCGAGCAAAACCCCAAATTTTATCCACCTGTTGCAAAAATAGCACGGATTTGGCGTTCTCCCTTTCCTGTACTCCTCGACGAAATACCTTATAACCTTCTCGCGAAACTGCTTCCTAACATCGTACACCTTTAGATCTATTCCCAACCTTTTTGCAACCTTTTCAACCGTGCTCGTATCCTCACCGTCAAGGTGGACCATGTGCACACCAACCACATCGTGGCCCTGCTCCTTCAAAAGATATGCAGCCACACTGCTATCCACTCCTCCACTCATCAAAACGGCAACCTTCATAGCAGTGGCTATTCTACATCAACGGCTCTTTTTTATCAGTCTCATCCTTCCACTAAGGTAAAATGTTTTGCCATCTATCTTGAAGAGAGCCCTTGGAAAGTACGCTATGTTCAGTTCACTTGCCTGGGGTGTGCTAACACACATAAGACCGCCTTCCTCGAATCCTTCAACCCTTCTCCACTTCTCATCCCTGAAATCCAAATCCTCTGACTCTGCCATCCAAAGCTCAACCTTCTCAAGCCCTTCTTGCTTGCTTGTGCAAAGCTTCCCATCTTTTTCAAAGAACTTTACATTTGGGAACTTTCCTTTCGGGTAAAGGTACATGAAAGCCGAAATCGTCTGGGCCACCTGCATGAGCATAGGGAAATTCCTATCGAAATGATGGCCGGTATTTGGCATGTAAAAGAGCCATGTCTTGCCCGGAAGATCGTCTATGTAAAGGTTCGCAGAATCAACCGTCCAATACTCATCGTTTGCAGCCAAAACTAAAATTTTTGGAAGTGAAAGTCTCATCCTGAAGTTGTAGGGATCCACGAGCTTTAAGAGCTCCTCTGCCTCACCTTTTCCTATCTCCTCCATCAAACCCCTTTCGACATAATCACGCAACTTTTCGCTAAAGGTCCCGTACATCTCAAGCTGATGCTTCATTTGAAGCTCTATGTTAAGGTTGTCGTAAACCATGGGGGCTATTGCGAAAACGCGCGGATCGAATATCGCCGTCAAATATGTCGTCCAGCCCCTCTTCGACCCTCCTCCGACCATGAAATACTCAACATCAATTCCTTTCTTCCCCAGAAAATCCTGGATAGCATCAAGGGCCCTTCTTGCACCCCATGTCATGGGAATTAGTGCGGGAAGAGTGGGATCGGGATTTTCCAAAAATCTCTTGAAAGTCTCCGAAATAAGAGCATCTTCTCTAAAGCCCCATATAGGCTGGTTTGGAATATCATCCACAACGACTATTGGGGCTCTTAGCATCCCTGCTACCCAAACCACTTTTCCCGCGTCCTTCATGATCTTCTCCGTTAGATCTTTTGCCGTAAACCTGTCTCCTCCCCCTAAAATCACAAGAGCATACCCCGGAAGATCTATCTTCTTTGGAACCAGAATCGCCGTTCTGTGCTTCCACTGAATGCCTTGCCAGTGCATCCCCTCAACATCCAAAACATACAGATCCCCGTAATTTGTCTTTGTGGCAAGAAGAGTTGTGTAGCCGGGCATCTGCCTTCCCATGGTATCAAGAGGATGAGAAAAGACATTGATGGCCAAAAGAAAACACGCCATAACGGCCACTATCAGCTTCAATCTCATAACCACACCCCCTTTTGAATATGTTTATAAACTATTTTACATGTTTTTGCTTTCTAACTCGAAATTTCAGGGCGACTTTCACCAAAACAAAATTGCGAACCTGCAAATTGCATCTGATGTTAAAATTGCCCTGGTGAGAGAAGATGAAGATGACACCGATGATGAGACAGTACATGGAAATAAAGAAAAAATACAAAGACGCCATTCTCCTATTTCGCCTCGGGGACTTTTACGAAGCCTTCTTCGACGATGCCAAAACGGTCTCCAAAGTCCTCAACATTGTTCTTACCAAGCGCCAGAGTGCCCCGATGGCGGGGATTCCTTATCATGCACTCGATGCGTACCTGAAAAAACTCGTCGACGCGGGGTACAAGGTGGCGATATGCGAGCAGGTGGAAG
Organism: Thermotogaceae bacterium; assembly: GCA_026993805.1. Lineage (GTDB taxonomy): Bacteria > Thermotogota > Thermotogae > Thermotogales > Thermotogaceae > JALWSA01. Next base: position 13,912 of record JALWSA010000037.1, read on the forward strand.
ATCCAAAACTCGCGAAAGGACTCGTAAAAAGGGAAGTCGTTAGGGTTGTCACTCCCGGAACTCTCCTTGAAGACGAGCTTCTCCCGGCTTCGAACAACTACCTCCTCTCCGTCTGGAAAAACATCGCCGTGTACGCGGATGTCTCCACTGGCGAAGTCTTCATAAGAGTTCACACAAGCTTCGACGAGCTTGTGGACCTTGCATCGAACATGGGGGTCTCTCAGGTGATAGCGCCCCAAGAAGAAGCCCAAAAGATAAAAGAGAGAATGGATATCTTCGTAGATGTGCTCGATCAGTGGTATTACACCGCCGAAGGAATGGAAGAAGAACTAAAAGAGACCTTCGGTGTTGAGAACCTGGACTTTCTCGAACTGGATCAGGCGGCAATACCCCTTGTGGCCCTCATCAGATATCTGAAATATACGCTCATAACTGACAGACTGAATTTAAAACTTCCCAAAGTTTTGAAAGAAGAAGAGTGGCTCGTTCTGGATTCGGCAACCGTCGAAAACCTCTCACTGATACCTGGGGAGAAGGGCAAAAACCTATTCGATGTTCTGAACAACACGAGAACATCGATGGGAGCAAGGCTTTTGAAGAAATGGATTCTCCAGCCTCTCAAAAACCGCACTGAGATAGAAAAAAGACTTGATCAGGTAGAAGCCTTCTGCCAGGACCAGCTCGCACTCAACGAGATAAGAGAATACCTGAAAGGTGTCTACGACATAGAAAGGATCGTCTCCCGTCTCTCATACGGGAAAGCCTCACCAAAAGATCTCGTCTCTTTAAGGGAAAGTCTCAGGATCGTTCACGACATAAACGAAACGCTAAGCACAAACGAAAGATTGTCGCCGTTCAAAATAAAAGAGCTTTTAGAACTCGTCGAGTTTCTGGACAGGGCCATAGTGGACGAGCCGGCTTCCTTGCCCGGTGAAGGCAATGTTATAAAAGAAGGATTCTCGAAAGAGCTCGACGACTACAGATATCTTCTTGAACACTCAGAAGAAAAGCTAAAAGAGTTCGAATACATGGAAAGGAAAAGAACAGGAATACAGAATCTGAAGGTTGGTTATAACCAGGTCTTCGGATATTACATCGAAGTCTCGAAAGCCAACCTCTCGAAGGTTCCGAGCAGATACGAGAGAAAACAAACGCTCGTTAACGCGGAAAGATTCGTCACTCCCGAACTGAAGGAATTCGAAGCCAAAGTATTGTCCGCAAAAGAGAAGGTGGACGAAATCGAAAAGGCGCTCTATAGAATGGTCGTAGATGAAGTCAAAAAAAAGCTTCACGAGATCGAAGAAGTAGCGGCATCCTTTGCGTATCTTGATGTAATAACCACACTCGCTTATGATGCAACGCTTTACGGCTACACGAAACCTTCCTTCACAGATGATAAGCTGGAGATAATTAAAGGAAGGCATCCCGTCGTTGAAAGATTCACCGAAAACTTCGTGCCCAACGACGCATACATGGACAGAAAGACCCGCTTTTTGATAATAACCGGTCCCAACATGAGCGGAAAATCTACATACATACGCCAGATAGGGCTCATAGCCGTGATGGCGCAGATGGGTTCTTTTGTTCCCGCCGAGAAAGCCTCCCTTCCCATCTTCGATAGAATATTCACGAGAATGGGGGCTCGCGACGATGTATCGGGCGGAAAGAGCACATTCATGGTTGAGATGAGCGAAGTCGCCCTCATACTCTCACACGCTACGAAACGCTCTCTCGTTCTCCTTGACGAAGTTGGAAGGGGAACGAGCACCTTCGACGGAATATCGATAGCCTGGGCCGTCTCTGAATACCTTCACCAGAACATAAAGGCAAAAACGGCTTTCGCCACCCACTTCACAGAGCTCACAGAGCTTGCCTCGATGTACGACGGGATCAAAAACCTCACCATAGAAGTAGCGGAAAAAGAAGGAAAAGTCGTCTTCCTTCACAGAGTCGTAGAAGGCGTGGCGGACAGAAGCTACGGAATAGAAGTCGCAGAGCTTGCAGGTCTTCCTTCACAGGTCATAGAAAGGGCAAAGGAAGTTCTGGATGCGATCGTCGAAAAGAGCGAGCTCGAAAAACGCCTGCGCGTTCTCGACAAAGACAAAATCGAACGAATCCGCCGCAAAAAACCCCCACACGAAAACCAGATGAAGCTGTTCTGAAGGCCTGCCTCTCTCTCAAGCCTACACACTGAAACCAAAATCTTCAAAAACCGAGTACAAAAAATGTATCATAACCAAAAAGGGGGGTTATAGCATGGATCTTTCTACAAAGATAGCCGGGATCGAATTAGAAAACCCCGTGATGCCAGCCTCTGGGCCTCTCGTCGGTGACGATGAAAAGATACTCTACATAGCAAGGTTAGGTGTCGGGGCGGTGGTCACGAAAACCATCTCTACAAGAGCGGCACAGGTACCGCGCCCATGCATAGGAGCAACCCAAACTTACGCGATGAACGCCGAGCTATGGAGCGAGCTTCCGCCAGAAAAGTGGATAGAGCACATTCTGCCGCGTCTCAAAGAAGAACTGAAAGTCCCCCTCGTTGTGAGCGTTGGCTACACAAAAGAAGACATGGAAGAGCTCATTCCCAAGCTCGATGAGTTTGCAAGCGCTTTTGAAGTGTCGACACACTATGTTGGAAAAGATCTGAAGGTTATCGAAGAGATCGTGAAAACCATCAGGGAAAGGACGGAAAAACCCATATTCATGAAGCTAAGCCCGCATATACCCGATCCCGTTGAGTTTGCAAAAGTCGCAAGGGATGCCGGTGCCAATGGAATAGTGGCGATAAATTCTCTCGGTCCCACGATGAAGATAGATCCAAAGAAAAGACAGATTGTCTTTGGTGGAAAAGACGGCTTTGTTTGGGTTTCGGGACCCGCGATAAAGCCCTTAGCGCTCGCCATGGTCTACAAGATAAGTCACGAAGTTCCGGACATGGATGTAATAGGAGTCGGCGGTATAAAGACGGCGGACGATGTTATCGAATTCCTCCTTGCCGGAGCGAAAGCAGTTCAGCTTCTCTCAAGCGCACTCATACACGGAAAGGACATCTACAAGAGAATCGTAGATTCGCTTCCGAAAGCACTCGAAAAATACGGTTTTTCTTCGGTCTCAGAAGTCATAGAAACGGAACTCAGCTTCGAAGTCTCCTACTCTCCAAACCATCCAAAGGTGGATCTTTCAAAATGCACTTTCTGCAAGATCTGTGAGTGGGTCTGTCCCTACTGGGCTATATTCGTAAAACCCGAAGAAAAGACCGTTACGGTGCTTGAAGACAAGTGCTTTGGATGCGGACTTTGTCAGACGAGATGTCCGGTGAACGCAATAAGTGGCGTGATGCCGATAGAGGGGCGATGGATGTGAAATACGCTCTGAGATGCATAACCTGCGGCACGGTATATTCTCCCACTGAAGTCGAGTACACATGCCCGAAATGTGGGAGCAGAATGGGAAC
>JALWSA010000038.1 GCA_026993805.1 Thermotogaceae bacterium
GAATAAGAGAGAGCAGCTGGTCACTTTCCGGTATCCTTGGAACTGTCATCGACGGAAAAGGCACAGGTGGTGTGGAAGAATTCTTGGATTCCAAGCTAAAAGGGAAGAAAGATGGAGAGGTAGCTGTTGAGTACAAAGGTGTGCTCAATGTACAGCCCGTTATCAAGGACTATGTGAAACCGGAAAACGGTGACGATATCATCCTATCCCTGGATTTCAACCTTCAAAGGATCATCTATTACTTGCTTCTAAAAGCCGTGAGAGCACACCACGCGGATGCCGGGGACGCCATAGTCATGGAGACAAAAACGGGAAAGATAAGAGCCATGGTGACCACAAGAAGTTGGAACGACAATGTTCTGGGAATAATAGAACCAGGCTCTTCTATAAAACCCATAATCTACGCGATTGCAGTAGAGACCGGTGCAGCCACGCCTGGTTTTCACCACCACTGCACGGGACGTATAAAACCTGTTAAAGATTTAAACATAATAATAGGTGATGTGAAAGCACATGGGGATGTCGACCTGAGAAAAGCTCTTGTTGAGTCGTGCAACACCGCAACCGTAAAGATAGCCGAAACCCTGAAAAGCAAAATAGGGGATGAAGGAATCTACAACTGGCTTCTAAAATTCGGGTTTGGAAGAAAGACCGGTATCGAAATAGCCGGTGAAACTCCTGGAATACTGAGAAATCCGCGAAGATGGTCTGCAATAGACTTTGCTGAAATTTCCATAGGTCAGGGCATAGGAACCACCCCAATACAGCTTATAGCAGCCGTGAATACCGTTTTGAACGGTGGTATATATGTAAAACCAACGCTTTTGGAAAACTCTCCGCCAGAGCTAAGAAGAGTGATCAGTCAAAAAACAGCAGATCTAATAAAAAGCTTCATGATAGATGTGGTTGAGATGGGAACCGGTGAGCTCGCCAAACTTCCGGGAATAAGGATAGCTGGAAAGACCGGAACGGCACAAAAAGCCCAAGCCGGTAAGTATGTAAAGAGATACCATTCCATATTCGTCGGGGCTTTTCCCGCAGATAATCCAAAGTACACAATTCTCGTTCACATAGACGATCCAAAGGGGAAGGAGTACCTTGGCGGGGATGTAGCCGCTCCCGTTTTCGCAGAAATCGTCAAAAACATCCTTGGGCTTTCAAAAGAAAAACCCCTGCTGGTTTACAAAGGCGTGACGCCCAACTTTATCGGACTTTCCTTGGCAGATGTTTTGGACATAGCGCAGGCGTTAAAAATAGAAGTGAAAATACACGGCGACGGAATCGTAAAAGAGCAAGTTCCCGCCCCCGGAACTCTCAATCCAAAAGAGATAGAAGTATTTCTGGCTCCCCCGCCCTGAAAAACTTTTTTCAGAGAAGCTCTGCGGCTTTCGTTGCAAGCTCTGAGCGCTCACCTTTCTGCAAAATCACATGCGCCGCAATTGGATCTCCCAAAAACTTCATCGCGGTATAAACGAGCCCGTTACTGTTCATATCCAGATAAGGAGTATCTATCTGATAGGGATCTCCCACAAGAACGACCTTTGTCCCTTCTCCGACCCTTGTCAGAATCGTCTTCACTTCATGGGGCGTAAGGTTTTGGGCCTCATCTATTATCATGAACTGATCGGGGATCGACCTTCCCCTTATGAAAGAAAGTGCCTCAATTTCTATCTTTCCCTTCTTTATGAAGTTTTCAAGGTTCATACCAAGCCTGTCCATGATGAGTTCCAAGTTATCGTAGATCGGTTGCATCCACGGCTTCATCTTCTCTTCTAACTTTCCGGGCAGATAGCCTATATCCCTTCCCACTGGGATTGTGGGTCTTGTCACGATCATCCTTCTCTTTTTCTCCACAGCGCACGCAAGAGATAGCAGAGTTTTCCCGGTCCCCGCTATTCCTATCAGCGTCACAAGACTTATCCTTTCATCGCAAAGGGCGTGCATTGCAAAAAACTGCTCTCTGTTCCTGGGTATTATCCCACCCACCTTGAAGAGATAATATGTATCTTCAGAAGCTATTACTTCCCTTCCAATTTTTATGAGTTCTATCTTTCCCTGCCTGTAGATACCAAATGTTCCTGAAACATCGAAGTACTCGTTCTCGCAGGCTTGGTCGATTCCAACATCACCAAGTTCCAGATATCCCTTTTCCCTGAAAAGGTTTAAGGTCTTTTCGTCAACATCCACCCTTCTGTAACCCAAGGGAAGCATCTTAAGGTCCGACCTGTCAGTCAAGTAATCCTGCGCGGGGATTCCGAGAGAATCTGCCTTTATTCTCAGGTTTATGTCCTTCGTCACGAGATATGTCGGGATGTCCGATTTTTTCATGAGCGTTAGCGTGTATACCAAGATCCAGTTATCCATGTATTTTTCATAAAGAAAATCCGGAACATCTTCTATCTCGCTCTCGCCCAGAACCATAACCTTCAAAGTTCCGCCGTTTTCAAGCTTTATTCCTTCGTTAAGATGCCCCTTTGTTCTGAGTGCGTCAAGCTGTCTTATCACTTCCCTCGCGTTCCTTCCAACGCTCCCGGCTTCTTTCTTGAGCCTGTCGAGTTCTTCTAAAACGGGCAAGGGTATTATCACATTGTTGTCTTCGAAGGAGTACATAGCCTCAGGATCATGGATCAACACATTTGTATCCAGAACATAGTTCTTAACCATTTACTCCACCTCCTATGAAAATCATTGGAACGAGCATTTCCTGGCGCGAAAGCCCGCCGTGCATCCCCTTCAAACTGTCTTCCTTGAACCTGTACCTGAAATTGAACGAATAATCTTCAAGTGCCACCAAAACCACATCTCCTATTCTATCGTGCATTCCACCAAAAAGCATCGCGGCTTCTTCTCTTTTCAAGAAAACCCCCTTATCTCCATAGGTGCTCTCAAGGAATTCCAAAAGCTCATCCGCTTTTCGGCTGTAAAGATGCATCATCCTTCTTTCCCCACCTGGCGGCATCTCAAGGTATCTCATAACTTCACTGCTCGTGTCCCACCATATTTCCTTTTCCTTTGGCGTTCTTATCATCCCGTGGTCTGCGGTTATCACGATGGCAGCATCTCGCGGAACATCCCTTAATAGCAGGGCATCAAGCTGCTTTAGAATCATTATGGCTTCGTTAAGGTATGCCGCCATGCTCTCCCTGTGCCCAACACTGTCCACATTGGGAATATATGCCAAGATGAAGCATTTCTCGCAACTGTTCAAAACCCTCTTTATCTTCAAAACAAAGTCACCGACTGATGTGAACCCGATTTGCTTTGCCCCCGCATGGAGCATCTTTGCAAGGCCCGACCCAGAATACCTTGCAGGGCTTATAACGAAAGACTCAACACCCTCAAGCCTTTGAAAGATCGTCTTAACCGGAAGTGAAAACTCCATCCTGTCCCTTAAAAGATCCCTTTCGTATCCAAAGGGAGAAAGGTCTATCATATTCGTCAAAAAGCCGTATTCTTTTAGAAATAAAATGTAGCCGAGCATTCCATGCTCTGCTGGGAGAGAGCCGGTGTATATGGATGTCAGAGCCGATGCTGTCGTTGAAGGAAAAACAGAAGTTATAGTCTCGTACTCTTTGATGTGCTTGAAGGACACCCTGGAAAGCATCCTTTCAAGGGACATAGCCCCGAGCGCGTCTATTACAACGAGCGCAACCCTTTTAAAACCAGTTGGAAGATCAAGCGAGGCATGGATCGGCTCAAACCCGAAGTTAGCCAGCACCCAATTTGAAAGGTTGACAACGCTTTTGCTGTAATCGGGAAGAGTGAAGCTTTGGGGTATCTCTCTCATCCTTTCACCGATCCCTTCGTCAGACCGCTTATAAGGAATCTCTGGAGCGACAGGAACAATATTACCATCGGGAGCATTCCAAGGAGTGCCGCAGCCGTGAAGAGTCCCCACTCGGTTTCATACGGACCAACGGAAAAGCTCCAGAGTCCCAAAGCGTAGGTGTAGTTCTTCACATCCTGAAGTATTATCCTTGCAAGGACGAACTCGTTGAAAGTTCCCATGAATGTGAGAATAACGACCACTGCCAGAATCGGCCTTGCAAGCGGAACTATAATAAGCCAAAAGGTCTGAAAGCGCGTTGCTCCGTCTATCATCGCACTCTCTTCAAGGGACGCGGGAATCGTGTCGTAGTATCCCTTTATAAGAAACATGTTGAAAGCGATGCCGCCAAGGTAAACGAAGATGAGTCCGCCGAGAGTGTCAAGTCCGAGCCAAGGAATTACCTTTCCCAGAAAAGCGAGCATCCCGTAAAGAGCCACCATGTACATTATCGCAGGGAACATCTGGATCAGTAGCAAAACCATGATTCCATACTTTCTACCGAAGAATCTCATTCTGCTGAAAGGATACGCTGCTATCGCTGTAACGGCAGTCGTTATCAGAGCGACGAGCCCTGCGACTATGACAGAATTCATAACCCATCTTAGGAAATAATGCTTGGGTTTTCTCTTCCAGATCTGCTGATAAGCGTAAAGACTTGCATCTATTTTCTTAAGGTCTCTTCTGAGACTTTTTATAGGAAACTTGTCGGCCAGTGCTCTTGAGACTCTCATAGCTATTCCAAGCGGTGCACTAACATTTCCCTCGTAAAACCCGCTGACCGTATCCCTCATTTTTGAGAGCTCCGCCGGAACGAGGCTCTCTCCAGCAAGAGAAAGTCTCAAGAGCTTTTCCCATCTCTTCTTTAACGATTCATAATAGCTTCCCATTTCTTTCAAAAGTTTGTCCGAAGAGGAGACAAATTTCGGGACTGATTTTTTCAAATTCTTCCAATCGGCGACCCACTCAAGGGAGTCAACAGCGCTTTCTATTTCTTTTACAGATTCGACCTCCAAATCCTTCGCAAGTGCCACAGACCTTCTGAGAGCCTTGTAGTATATTGAAAGTTTGGTGAGAGAAGCGGATGTGTATTTCAGATTTTCCAGCGCTTTGGCCTTTTTCTCAAATTCGTAAGAAAGATACGCCCTGTACACCGCTCTCAAAACAGCCCTCAAGCCTTCTACGACGCTTTCGTAACTCTGCCTCGTTTTCCCCATCTCACTTTCAAGTTCTTTCAATTTATCTTTTTTCTCGTCAATCACAGCCTGCACTTTCAAAGCCTTTTCAAAAGCGCTTTTATATTTTTCAAACTGATATTCCATGTCCTGCAAGATACTCTCCAAAACGGTTGTCTTTTCCCCGAAAACCTTCAAACCTTCGTTGCTCAGGCTCTGCCCCTCTTTCAACACAGCCTTGCATTCCCTCAACGCATCCACGATATCCTTGAAGGCGGCATACGGCTCCATTTCGCTTATCAAAAGACCGATCTTACTGGCAATCTCCGTAGTATCGAACTCCCCACTTCCTTCAAGCTCAGCCGCAACTTTTAGAGTCTGGACTATCTTACTAATATCACTGCCCATTATCTCAATGGCCCTTTCTGCCTCGGCCAAATTCCGCGAGAGAGCTTCTCGCTCGCTCTCAGCTCTTTCAATTTCCCTTCGAAGCTGGTTTACCTCTTGCTCAATCTCATGCAATCTCGCTTTCTTTTTCCCGATGATCTTCTCGTAAGATGCTTTAAGCTGCTCCTCACCCGACTGCGTCAGGGCCTTATACCAATCGCCTTTCTTTTTATACTCCTTCAAGACGATGTATATAGAAGCATCTACCTTCTCCTTTGGAAACGCAGTAAGATCTATCCTCGAAATGGAGTCCGAGACTCTCTTGAAATCATCCGCCGTTTTTCTCATGAGTGCTGGAAATTTTTCTTTCAGGTTCTTTTCAAGGTTCTCATAAAGAGAAAGAACAACGCTTTGGATCTGACGAGACCTTTCAAGATGTGAGCCAAAAAGCTCAAGATCTGACTTTGTCATGGAACGAAGCTTTTCCGGAGATTTCTTATCATAAGGGGAATAAACTCCTATTTCGTTGGTTAATTTTGAAATCAAAGCCGGCACGTTTTTCGGTGGAAATATCAAATCCTTGTAGTGCTGCAATGTGAGATTGGTGGAAAAGAGCTTGGGTGAGAAGGCAGCGTTGTCTCTTCTAAGAGATGTCATAACAACCCAAAACACGGGAAAAAGGATGATAACAACTAAAAAGAGAAGAATTAAATGGGTGATGTAATGTTTCTTTTTCTTCATACATCTACCTCCATTTATTCGTGCGTTTCAGAAAAATTATAGCACTCAGTCGCTACAACTTTTCCTTTTTCTGCCGATAGATATATACGGAGGGATGCCTATGACGGAAAAATTAGAAGCCATGATGAAAGAAGTGTTAGGTGAAGATTCTGCAAGAACCGCGATAACATTCGTTCTTACCCTGGATATCATAAGGGAATTTGAATTGGAAGCCCTTTTACATAAAGTCGTGAGAGTACTCTTTTCCGTGCTGCATTCGGTCACGGGAGTCGAAGTCCTGAAAGGAAAGGAGCCTGTCTCTTTTTATGGAAAACAGAGCGACATCAGCAAAAATTTCCCCTTAACCAGCGGATATATACTCAAGGTCTACATGGGAGAACTGGACAAGGGCACAGAAGACATTCTCAGGTTTGTACAAGCACTTCTTTCCCACCATCTTTACAACATCCTTGAGATGGAAAAGCTCAAGGAAAAGGCAATGAGAGATCCATTAACCGGCGCTTTCACGAGAGCAGCAGGAGAAGAAATCCTCAAAAAGCTCGTGCAGTCAACAAAACGCGGCCGAAAGATCTGCATAGTCTTTGCCGACCTTGACGATCTGAAAGCCATCAACGACACCTTCGGACACGACAAGGGTGATCAGTACCTTAGAAACTTCGCAAGGGCTTTCGAAAAAGTCTCTCGCTCTGAAGACATCATAGTGCGCTGGGGTGGCGACGAGTTCGTCCTTGCCTTCCCGACGGCAACCGCGGGGAACACAGCCAAGATCATGGACAGGATAGCTTCTGAGTTCGAAGGGAGCTTCTCTTGGGGCGCAGTTGAGCTTCCCGAAGAAGCCCAAAACCTTGCAGAAGCCATCCGTATAGCAGACTCCCGCATGTACAAGATGAAAGAAAAGAAAAAAGCAGCCGTTTAAAGCTCACCAGGCCATCTCGTAAATCTTCACGAAATCTTCAACGCCAGGCTTTCCCGGGGTGACTTCCGCCAAGCCTTTGAACATCCTGTAGACTATCTCTGCCATTTCTTGGAAATCTTCTTTGGCTATTCCTAACTCTCTTATTGGCATGTTACAACCGTAAACTTCCTGGAATTCCCACAGCTTGTTTATCGCAAGGGCGGCGGCTCTCTTGTCATCGATCTCCTGAACGCCAAAAACCTCTCTTCCAACGATTGCTATTCGCCTGTAGGCATGATCGAATATGTACTCCAAAAAGTGCGGGCCGAGCGTGCACAGTCCAAGGCCGTGGACAACCCTATCGTTGAAACCACTGAGCCCATGCTCCAACGCGTGATTCGCCACAACCCCGACGAGCGTCTCCGTTATCCCGGCTTCCGTGCTCGCCCAGGCAAGCTCGCTTCTTGCTTCTATATCCCTTGGATTCTCGTAAGCCACCCTGAGATTCGAAACAACCCGCTTCATCGAATCCAAAGCCAGAACATCGGAATAGGGGTATGCGTTCACATTCAAGAAGACCTCAAGCGAATGATAAAAGGCGTCCATGGATGTGTATGCAGTCTGATCCTTGGGAAGGGTCACCATCGTTTCCGGATCGACTATCGACACCACCGGAAATGTGAGCTTTCCAAAACCTTCCCCTAACTTCTCTTTTGTTTTCGTGTTCGTTATTACCAAAAATGGATCTGCTTCCGTTCCCGTTCCATGCGTCGTAGGGATGGCGACTATCGGCAGAGCGCACCGCGGTCTTTTCCTTCCCCCAACTCTGGTGTAGTCCCAATAGCTCCCGCCGCTACATGCCGCAACAGCTATCGCCTTTCCGCTATCTATGGCGCTGCCCCCGCCAAGTCCTATGATGAATTCAACCTTCTCCTGCCGCGCTATCCTTGCTCCTTCATCCACGCTCTCAAGAACCGGATTTGGCGTTATCTTGTCAAAAACCACGGCATCGATTCCTTTGGATCTCAGTATCTGGAGAACTCTATCCAAGAGCCCGGACTCTTTCGTGCTCCTTCTGCCAGTTACGATCATCGCTTTCTTTCCCAAACCTTCAATGTACTTTCTGAGCTCTCCCACCTTACCTGCACCAAAGACTATCCTTGTGGGCAAAAAAGCTTCAAAAGCGTACATACATATTACCTCCCATCACAGATTAAGCAATCCATTTCTCTCCCTGTATATTTTATATCTAAAATACTCTGATGCCAGTTTATCAGGTTCATCAGACGCTAACACTCAAAAAACTGTGTATTTTGATGAAATAAGTAGCCTTACGCGTTTATTTCCCAATAATCACGTATAACTTCCAATAAACTAATTTTGAAAATAAGTTATAAACATTGTATAAAACATGAATGAAGGGGGTTATAAAATAATATTGAGTAAATTCAATATTATTTTAAAAACTGGAGATGTGTATATATGAGTAGTATAAGTATTACCTTAAAAGTTCTCGAGACTATATGTTCTAAAAAAGGCGGAATAGCACTGTCCGAAATTGCTAACACACTGTCTATGAGTCCTCAAAGAATAGCTTATTATCTAAAGATTCTCCAAGAAGAGGGATATGTATATAAGGACAGTCATACAGGTAAATATAATGCCACCTATAAAATTGTTGAACTTGGAAGTCGTATTTTGGCAAATAATGAGCTTCATGAAATCGCCTATCCAATTCTGCTTCATTTGAGTGAGCGAATCCACCTCACGTTACATATGGCTGTAAAGGACGGATGGATGGGAGTTTGTATTCTCAAAGTTGGAAGCAGTAAAACCATGCCTTCTATATCTAGAGTCGGTGAAGTTTTTGATCTATATCCCACGGCTCTAGGGAAAGTGCTTCTAGCCTGGTCAGAAAAAGAATACCTTGAAAGGTATCTCGCCCAAATTAAGTTGAAACCTTACACCCAGTATACGGTTAAATCCAAAGAAGAACTTATAAAGCAATTAAATGAGATAAGGGAGAAAGGGTACTCCTATGACGAATTTGAACACAGAGTAGGCGTTAGGGGCGTAGGAGTTCCTGTTTTTGATTACACCCGTAAAATAGTTGCCGCCATCAGTGCCCTTCTTTTGCCCCACCACGATATGAAAGATGTAGAAAGGATAGCTCATGCCCTCCAAGAAGCCTCCCAAGACATATCAGCAAAGCTAGGCTATGGTGTCTCTGCAAATGGAAATTAGAAACGCAGGATCATTTTGGAAATGGGGGTGGGAAAATGTGCAAATTTAATGTTTGAAAAAAGTCCTTAGCATTCTTCCCAGTGGAAGGGGGGACATTGGCATGTCAAACGTTTCATTGAAAACACGCGAAGACATAGAGGATTTTGTTAGAGGATGCACATTTTTTGGAACAGGGGGTGGGGGGAAGCCAGAAGATGGGATACAACTTCTCACAGGTATTTTGAAAAAGCATGGAGAGATCAGATGGAAAAAAGTGACGGATTTAGAAGAGGAAGGCTATTCAGTGTGTCCGTTTCTTATGGGTTCAATCGCTCCTTGGACCGAGGAAACATTTAGAAAAATGGAATATTTCGGCCTATCTCAAGATAAAAAGCTAAAGGAAAATCTCCTAACAGAATCTGTAAAGTATCTTTCAAAATTTACAGGCAAAAATCCAAAAGTTATTGTTCCAATAGAGCTTGGTGGATCGAATACACCAGCAGCTATAACAGCTGCTTATGATTTAGGCATTGACGTTGTAGATGGGGATTATGTGGGAAGAGCCATACCTGAAATTGAACAAACCACTCCCTATCTTGAGGGATATGATGTGTGTCCTATCTCGTCAATAGATATCTGGGGAAATGTTTGCTACATTGAAAAAGCTGTTAACTTAAAAATGGCTGAAAGAATAGGAAAATTCATCTCTGCAGCCGGTTTTGGAATAGCTGGTCAAGCTGGCTTCCTTATCCCAGTACAAGAGATGAAACAGTTCGTTGTTAAAAACACCTTGTCCGAATGCTATGAGGTTGGAAAACTCATTAGAGAGTCCCGAGAAAAAGGGGAAGATGTATTTGAAAAGGTCGCCAACAAAGTGGGAGGAAGGATCCTTTTCAAAGGAGTTGTGAGCAAAAAACATTGGGAAGATAAAGAAGGCTACTATTGGGGCTATCACGAAATTGAAGGGAAGGAAGAGTTCAAAAACCACACCTTCAAAATTTGGTTTAAAAACGAAAATCACATCAGCTGGTTAGATGGAAAAGAGTACGTAACAAGTCCTGACATGCTTGTGGTAATGAAAAAAGACTCAGGCGATCCGCTCTATAACCCTGTAATTGAGGAAGGAATGGAAGTTGTCGTGATCGGTGTCCCGGCACGAAAGGAGTTTTTAACTGAAAAGGGTATCGAAATCCTTGGACCAGCTCACTTCGGTTTTGATATAAAGTACAAACCTTTTGAAGCATTGGTGAAATGAGTCCTTAACATCTGATTAAAGGGGGCTAAAACTCTTCAGGGAGGTGGTTTTTCATGTACAGTAAGTCTATTTTTAGGAAACTTCTTGTAGGAACTCTGATTTTTGTAAGTATCATCATCTTTGCAAAGTATGAAAGTATAATACGCACAACTGAAGATTGGCCAACATACATTGATCCAGCTGTTGGCAGCGATTTTTCAGACTGTATAGCAATAGTTAATCTATACGACAGCCTTGTATTTCCAAATCACGATGGTACAGTAAGGCCTCATCTTGCAACGCATTGGAAGGTATCACCCGATGGAAAAGTATGGACGTTTTATCTAAGAAAAGGTGTAAAGTTTCACTCTGGTAGAGAGTTGACCGCAGAAGATGTGGTCTTTTCAACAAAAAGGCTTTTAACAATGGGAGAAGGATTTGCATATTTGTTTGAACCATTCATCGAAGATGTGGTCGCACTTGACAAATACACCGTTCAATTCGGATTGAAAAAACCTTGTGGACCGTTCTTGAGCATGCTTGTAAGACTATATATCCTTGATAAAGAAGAGGTATTAAAACACATTCAATCTGGACCCTACGGAAAATATGGCGATTATGGCAGAAAATGGTTGCTTGAACATGACGCTGGAAGTGGCCCTTACATGGTCGAGGAAGTAAAAATGGAAGAGTATGTTTTGATGAAAAAGTTTGATGACTGGTGGGGAGGATGGGAACCAAATGCTCCTGAATACTTCAAAGAAATGGCTACTGCTGACCCTGTTACTATAAGAACCTTGGTGGCAAAAAGGGAACTTGAAATAACAGACGAACTTCAACCAATGGAAAGCTATGAAGCCATGGCAAAAATACCAGGAGTAAAAGTTATAAGATTTGTTCCCGGTGGAATGAACCTGAACGTTATGATGAATACCAAGAAGCCGCCAACAGATGATGTTCATTTCAGAAGAGCTCTGGCATACGCCACGGATTATGAAACAGTAGCTAAAAAAATATTCCCAGGATCATTAGTGGCAAGAGGGCCTGTTCCCCAAACACTCCCAGGACATGACCCGACAATCAAGCCTTGGGAATTTAACCTTGAAAAAGCCAGGGAAGAGCTCAAGAAATCAAAGTATTGGGGAAAACTCGACAAATATCCTGTCACTCTTTCTTGGTGTGCTGAAGTTCCTGAAGAGGAAAAAATAGCTCTAATGTTGCAAGCTAATTTTGCAAAAATAGGTGTAAAACTTGAAATTACTAGGAAACCTTTTGGATCAATGATAGCTGACGCACAAAGCATAGAAACCACACCCAACCTTTCCCTTATATTCGTTGCTGCACATTACATGGAAGCTGGCGGCATGCTCGCAACAAGGTATCATTCCAAATCAACGGGTACCTGGGAACAATGCGAATGGCTAATGGATCCAGAAATCGACAGAATGATAGAAGATGCATTAGCCACCGTAGACAGAGAAGAGAGATTTAAGAAATACTATGCTATCCAACGAAGATTGGTGGAGCTTTGTCCAACGATATGGTTAATAGACAGGGCAGAGACCCGAGCTTATCAAGCTGAGTACGTCTACTGGCCCGTCGCAGAATGGGTGAAGAAGGGAGAAAAAATAGCTCTTCCATTAGGATATGGTCTCTACGCACACGATATGAAGGTATTCCCGGAAAAAAGAAAGTAATGCTTATTTGTCAGAATCCGGGCAGAGGTCATAGTGCCTCTGCCCGGTTTAAGGGATGCGAATGTTTCTGATTCCACTGCAAAGCATTTTACCAAAATGGTGGTGGTTTGAATGAGTATGTGGGTGTACATCATAAAGAGGATTATATACTCTATAGGCGTTCTCTTTGGCGTTTCCATATTGATTTTCATCATTTCAAACATTGTACCAGGTGATCCTGCGAGAATTGCTTTAGGGCCCAGAGCTCCAGATTGGGCAGTAAAAAGACTCAGAAAAGAAATGAATTTGGACAAGCCGATTGTAGAAAGATACTTCCTTTGGCTTGGTAATCTTTTAAAAGGCGACTTAGGTGAATCGCTGCGCTCAAGGAGGCCTATAACAAAGGATATATCAGAGTATCTCCCAGCCTCCTTGGAAATAATAGCTCTTTCTGCCTTTTTCATGGCTACAATAGGCATTAACTTAGGAAGGCTATCCGCACGTTTTTCAGACACATGGTTAGACGGCGTAATACGAATAGTGTCATATATTGGTATAGTCACACCTGCTTTTGTATGGGCAATATTGTTTGCTCTTATTTTCAGCTACTTGATTCCCATTTTTCCAACCACAGGAAGGATTAGCCCTGGCATAACTCCACCACCTCGAATAACTGGTTCATACATCATAGACGGACTTCTAACTGGCAACTTCAAAGCTGCTTTCGATACACTATGGCACATAATATTGCCCGCTCTTGCTCTATCGATGGGCGGGGCGGCTCAAGCCGCAAGAATGACAAGAGCAAGTATGGTGGATAACGCTGAAAAAGATTACATATTAGCTGCTAAGGCATATGGCATTCCATATAAACTCATTTACAAAAAACTTCTGCTCAAACCTTCTTTAATAGCACCTATATCAATAATGGCACTGGACATTGCCGCGCTCTTGGGAAACGCTTTTCTCGTTGAACTTGTCTTCCTGTATCCTGGATTCTCCAGATATGGCGTCGAAGCTATGCTACACAAGGATCTCTTCGCTATTATCAGCGTTGTTCTCATCATAGGTGTTGCCTACACCGTTGCTAATGTGGTTATTGACATCATAATTGCATACCTTGACCCAAGAGCAAGAATGGGGGCTGAGCAGAATGTATAATGAAGAAGCTTCTATGGTTTTATTGGCTAGAGCTGCACAACGAGACAGGATAAAACGAGCATGGTACAGATTCTCAAGGCACAAGCTATCCATAGTGGGGCTCATAATGGTTCTATCTATAGTCTTTATAGCTATATTTGCTCCCTATGTTGCTCCCTACCCTGAACACGCAGGACCATATGTAGACTTTGGAAGTGCCTGCGAACCGCCTAGCCTGGCACATCCTTTCGGCACAGATGCTATGGGAAGAGATATTCTCAGCAGAGTGTTTTTCGCCTTTAGGGATGCCTTATTAATGGGCATTGTCGTTCTCATTATAGTAGTTCCTATAGGCTCAACTGTTGGCCTAATCGGAGGATATTTTGAAGGAAAGTGGTTTAGTACTCTCATAATGAGAATTACCGATGTTTTCCTCGCAATCCCACCACTCGTTCTTGCACTAGCAATAGCTGCTCTCTTAAGGCCTACCTTGCTCAACTCGATGATGGCAGTTTCTGTCTCATGGTGGCCTTGGTATGCAAGATTAGTATATGGAATGACAATATCATTGAAGAATGAACCTTTTGTGAAAGCCGCAGAGCTCCAGGGAATGAACAAATTTAAAATAATGTTCAGCGAAATTCTTCCAAACCACCTTGGTCCAATTCTCACAAAAATGACCTTAGACATGGGCTGGGTTATACTCACAGGTGCCTCATTGAGCTTTGTAGGCTTAGGAGAGCAACCTCCCACACCAGCTTTGGGAACAATGGTATCAGATGGCGCTAAATACTTGCCAACATATTGGTGGATATCTGTGTTCCCAGCTCTCATGATCGTCGTGATAATACTTGCCTTTAACTTGCTTGGGGACGGGGTCAGGGAAATGCTTACATCTGGGGAGTGATTGCTTATGGACAATTTCGACAACATAGCTTTGAAGATCGAAAACCTTCGCGTTTATTATAAAGTATATAAAGGGGTGTTAAAGGTATTAGACGGTATAAATATCGAAGTCATGAAAGGTGAAAGGGTTGCGCTCGTCGGAGAAACCGGGTGTGGAAAAACCACTACTTTGAAATCTGTCATGGGTATACTTGCAAAAAACGCTATTCTTACAAGTGGAAAAATAACAGTCATGGGAGAAAAAATACTCGAAGTTGATGAAGAAAGAATTTTCCAGAAACGTCCAAAGGGAGTTGCTATGGTATTTCAAGACCCAACTGCAGCGCTAAATCCCGTGTTCACGATAGGAGAACAGCTCGATTTGGTTGTCAGGTACGCTGCGGGAGTTACAACAAACGTAAAAGAACACGCGATAAATGCTCTCAAATTAGCCCGCTTGCCAGACGCTTCAAGAATCTACACCAACTATCCCTTCCAACTGAGTGGTGGTATGCGCCAGAGAGTTTGCATAGCAATGGCACTAGCGGCAAATCCTAATATCATTCTGGCAGACGAACCAACTACCAACCTCGATGTAACTATACAGGATCAAGTCTTAAAACTCCTTAAGCGCTTATCAACCGAAAAAGAGCTTGCAATGATTCTGGTCACTCACTCTCTCGGTGTAGCTCGAGAGACCTGCGATCGTATATACGTTATGTATGCAGGAACAATCGTTGAGTATGCAAGCAGTGAACATATTTTCAAAAATCCACTTCATCCTTATACCCAACGTTTGATAGCTTCAATACCAAGGCTAACAGGAGAAGGAATTGCAGAAGGAATAAAAGGGAGAATTCCTGATTATCTTAATCCTCCCAAAGGATGTCGCTTCGCCCCAAGATGTGAATTTGCAACAGAAAAGTGTTTCAACTCTAAACCTCCGCTATATGAAGTGGAGAAAGGACACTTTGTTGCCTGTTTTCTCTACGAGAAGAAAAGTGAGGTGACTCATCCAAATGCAGACAATTCTTAAAGTACAAAACTTAAAAAAGTATTTCCCAACAAAGAAAAAAGGCGTCTATGTTAAAGCAGTTGATGAAATAAGCTTCGACATATTTGAACAAGATGTATTTGCGCTCGTAGGAGAATCTGGCTCTGGAAAAAGCACCACCGCATACACTGTAGTAGGTATGTATGAACCTACATCTGGGAAGATTTTCTATAAGAATTTCGATATTAGCTACGGCGTTGACAAACGGCCATTAAAACTCAAACAAGAAATCCAAATTGTGTTCCAAGATCCTGGTACATCTCTTAACCCCTCAAAAACCGTTCTACAAATTATAGGTGCCCCCTTAACAATCCACAAAAAGTTGCGCGGAAAATCACTTATAGAAGAAGTACTAAAACTTCTTGAAATGGTTGAGTTACCTTCAGACTATCTATACAAATTGCCGCGAGACATAGGTGGAGGAGAAAAACAACTCATAGCAATTGCTAGAGCACTGGCTCCCCAACCCTCATTCATCGTGCTTGATGAACCCACATCAGCATTGGACGTCTCAATTCAAGCGAAGATTATCAAGACACTGCTCAGACTTAAAGAAGAACTAAAATTGACCTATCTGTTTATAACGCACGATTTAAGCCTTGTAAGAAATATATCTAATAGAATTGCAATTATGTATCTTGGAAAGATTGTTGAACAAGGCCCCACAGATAGAATATTCTCAGATCCCGCTCATCCTTATACACAAATGCTTCTTTCTTCCATTCCTGTACTTACAAAGGATGAAGAAGCTCTAAAACCTAAACATATAGAATCCACTGGGGAGATACCAAGTCCTGTAAACGTTCCCCCTGGATGTCCATTCCATACTAGATGTCCATTTGCAAAGCAAATTTGCAGAGAGAAAGAACCACCATATGTAGAAATTGAGCCTGGAAGAATTGTAAGATGTCACCTCTTTTCTAATGGAACAGACGGCAGTTCTAAAGATGAGGAGGAAGTTCAAACATGGAGTTAAAGGAAGCCATTTTTAAAAGGCGTTGTATTAGATTTTTTGAAAAAGCCCCTATAGATATAGAAAAACTTTCTGAGATATTAAATGCTGGAATATATGCTCCATCCGCTGGAAATGTTCAACCTTGGGAGTTTTATTGCTACTATACCAAAGAATCTCTTGAGAAAATTCGTTCAACTGCTCCTGGTATAGTAGGGAATCCAGCAGCAATCATTGTTGGATGTATTAATCAAGAAAGGGTTAAAAGGTATAAAGCAGAAAATTGGTATCATTA